>CAYUBZ010000180.1:0-5123 GCA_964443205.1 uncultured Hyphomicrobium sp.
GAGCAGAACGCAGTGCTGGTGACGGGACGGCTTCCCGACATCGACTCCAGCAAGATCCTGCCGGTGGTGGAGAAGATCGACCGCTCTCTCGACCCCATCCGCAAAGACTATCCCGCCTTTCGCATCTCGGTCACGGACCTGCCGGCGATCGCGGCGCGCAACTCGAAGCGCATGATCGATCAGCTCAAGGAAAGCATTCCCATCTGCGTGGCGTTTGCCGGCCTCCTGCTCGGCATGGCCTTCCGCTCCCCCTTCGTGGCGCTCATAAGCTTCATGCCGGGGCTCTTTCCGGTGGTCGCGTCGGGGACACTGCTGTGGGCCGAGGGGGACGGACTGGAGTTCGCCTCCGTGGTGGCGCTGCTCGTCGTCTTCGGTCTGGGCATCGACGCGCTCATTCACTTCCTCAACAGATTGCGGCTGGAGGAGCAGGTCGGCGACGCGCCCGAGCTGGCCATCCGGCGCGCGCGCGTGCTGGTCGGGCCGGCCATCATTTTGACCACCGTCGTTCTTGCCTTCGGCCTCGGCGTCACGGTTTTCTCCGACCTGCCGTCGCTGCGAACCTTCGGCCTCGTCTGCGGGTTTACGCTGATGGCCTCGCTCATCGCCGATCTCGTGTTCCTGCCGGCGACCATCATGGTCGGGCGCCGGCTCTGGCCGAAGCCGCCCACCGAGCGGCCCATCTGACCAACGCACTCACCGCATGAGCGCGGCGACGGCAGGCTCGAGCTCGCGGTAGTGGTCGATGAGCGCGTCGGGCGCGAAGGCCTGCAGGGGCGCGTCCGTGTAGCCGAAGGTGACGGCGATGACGGGGACGCCCGCCGCCTTGGCGGTGGCGATGTCGACCTTGCTGTCGCCGATCATGATGGCGCGGGCCTTTTCGCCGCCGGCCAGCTCTATGGTCCCCAGCAGGTGGTCGGGGTGCGGCTTGCAGTTGGAAAGCGTGTCGCGGCCGGCGATCACCGGAAAGTAGCGGGTGAGATCGAGGGCATCGAGCAGCGTCCGCGACAATCCCTCCAGCTTGTTGGTGCACACGGCGAGCTTCGTACCCGCTTTCTGGTACCGCTCCAGCGCGGCGACGGCCCCTTCGAACGGGCGGCTGCCGACCGCGATATTGGCACCGTAGTAGTCCATGAAACGCTCGAGCAGCCGGTCCTGCTCCTCCTGGGTCAGCTTCGGCGCGGCGGCTTCCGTCGCCTTCGCGATCATGTAGCGGGCGCCGAAGCCGATGCAGGGGCGCAGGGTCTGATCGTCGATGGGCGGCAGCCCGACGTGGTCGAGAACGTGATTGGCGGCCGCGAGAAGGTCGGGCGCGGTGTCTACGAGTGTGCCGTCGAGGTCAAAGACAAGGGTAAGATCGTGCATGGCGTCTCGGGGTGGGGGGCCGTACGCAACGGATGGACGCTCTCTACATCATCTGGGGCGGTCATGTCGCTTGAAACACGCGGGCGCGCACCTTAGACAGAACCCAAAGCAGGCAGCTCCTTGCCGCGGTGGATAGATGGACAAGAAGGTTATCACGCTCCTCAAGACGCAAGCCTACATCGACGGCGCCTGGGTCGGAACGCCGCAGACGCCGGTGATCGACCCCGCAACGGGCGAGGAGATCGCCCGCGTTCCCGCTCTCGGCGCGGACGAAACCAACGCGGCGATCGAAGCGGCGCATCGCGCCTTCAAACCCTGGGCAGCCCGCCTCGCCAAGGAGCGCTCCAAGATCCTGCGCCGCTGGTACGAGCTCATCATCGAGCACGCCGATGAGCTGGCGCTGCTGTTGACCAAGGAGCAGGGCAAGCCGCTCGCCGAGGCTAGGGGCGAGATCCTCTACGGCGCCGGCTTCGTGGAGCTGTTCGCCGAGGAGGCCAAGCGCATCTACGGCGAGACGATCCCGACGCACAAGCCGGACGCGCGCATCGTCGTCATGAAACAGCCGGTGGGCGTCGTCGCCGCCATCACGCCGTGGAATTTTCCCAATGCCATGATCACGCGCAAGGTGTCGCCCGCGCTCGCGGCCGGATGCACCGTCGTGGTGAAGCCGGCCGAGGACACGCCGCTGTCGGCCTTGGCGCTCGCCGAGCTAGCCGAGCGCGCCGGCGTTCCCAAGGGCGTGCTCAACATCGTGACGGCTGAGGATCCGGTGCCCGTCGGCGAGGCGATGACATCGAGCCCGCTCGTGCGCATGATCACCTTCACCGGGTCGACCGAGGTCGGCAAGATCCTAATGCAGCAGGCGGCGCGCTCGGTGAAGCGCGTCGGCATGGAGCTCGGCGGCAACGCGCCCTTCATCGTGTTCGACGACGCGGACCTGGAGAAGGCCGTCGCCGGAGCGGTGGCGTCGAAATTCCGCAACGCCGGGCAGACCTGCGTGTGCGCCAACCGCATCCTGGTGCAGGAGGGCATCTACGAGGCGTTCGCGGCAAAGCTCACCGCGGCGGTGCGCGCCTTGAAGGTCGGCCCCGGCACCGAGAGCGGCGTCAGCGTGGGCCCGCTCATCAATTCCGACGCCATCAAAAAGGTCGAGGCGCACGTGGCCGACGCCGTGAAGCAGGGCGCGCACGTCGTCACCGGCGGCAAGCGCGATGCGCACGGCGGCACCTTCTTCCAGCCGACCGTGCTGACCGGCGTGACGCCTAAGATGCTCATTGCGCGCGAGGAGACGTTCGGGCCGGTGGCGCCGCTGCTCAAGTTCGCGACGGAGGCGGAGGCGGTCGCCATGGCCAACGACACGCCGTTCGGCCTCGCCGCCTATTTCTTCACCCGCGATATCGGGCGCTGCTGGCGCGTTGCCGAGGCGCTGGAATACGGCATCGTCGGCGTCAACGAGGGCGTTACCTCGACCGAGATCGCGCCCTTCGGCGGCTTCAAGGAAAGCGGCATCGGGCGCGAAGGCTCGCATCACGGCATCGAGGAGTTCGTCGAGATCAAGTACACGCTTATGGGCGGTCTTTAGGTCCCTCGGCTCGGTTCGGATTGGCCGCGCGCTGCGGCAAGCGCGGCAAGGGGCGTGCGTCGCACTTCAACTCGCTCCCAAAGTAGGGGAGCGCACCTCGCGGGGAGGCTTTTTCCATGAGCAACGACGCCTTTAAGCTGGCGGCGGCCGAGCGCGCGCTGCAGTACGTGGAGCCGGGCATGAAGCTCGGGCTCGGCACGGGAACGACGGCTGCAAAGTTCGTCGATGTGCTGGGTCCCAAGGTGGCCGCGGGTCTCGACCTGATCTGCGCTGCGACCTCGCAAGCGACGCAAGCGCGCGCCGAGGCGCTCGGCATTCGCATGACGACGCTCGACGAGACGCCGTTTCTCGATCTGACCGTCGACGGCGCCGACCAGCTCGACGAGGAGCTGCGCCTCATCAAGGGCGGCGGCGGCGCGCTGCTGCGCGAAAAGATCGTCGCCACGGCCTCTGGCCGCATGATCGTGATCGCCGACAGCTCCAAGCGGGTGGCGAAGCTCGGGTCGCATCCGCTGCCGCTCGAGGTGGTGCAGTTCGGGCTGACGGCGACGCGCAACATGGTCATTGCGCTGGCGGCCGATGCCGGCTGCGAGGGCGAGATAACGCTGCGGATGGGGGCCGGCGGCAAGCCGTTCGTGACCGACAGCGGCAACTTCATTCTCGATTGCGCCTTTGGCGTCATCGAGCAGCCCGAGGATTTGGACGAGGCCCTGAAGCTGATCCCCGGCGTGGTGGAGAACGGCATGTTCCTCGGCATCGCCGACCTGGCGATCGTCGCCGGCCCCGATGGGATCAGCCTCATAGGCTCGGAGAACGGCGACGAGTGAGGCCGCGGGCGCGCAGCAATGGACCAGGCTGACTTCGACCTGTTCGTGATCGGCGCCGGCTCGGGCGGCGTGCGCGCTGCGCGCATTGCGGCGGGTCACGGTGCCAAGGTCGCCATCGCCGAGGAGTACAGGGTCGGCGGCACCTGCGTCATTCGCGGGTGTGTGCCAAAGAAGCTCCTCGTCTATGCCAGCCGCTTCGCCGACGCCTTCGAGGATGCGCGCGGTTTCGGCTGGGACGTGGGCGATCCCGACTTCGACTGGCCGGCGCTGGTCGCGGCCAAGGACAAGGAGATCGCCCGGCTGGAGGCGGTCTATCGCGCGAACCTCGATCGCCTGGGCGTCACGATCTTGGAGGAGCGCGGCGAGGTCGCCGGGCCCAACGCGGTCCGGCTCACCCGCTCGGGACGCACGGTGACGGCCCGCAAAATCCTCATCGCGACCGGCGGCAAGCCGTCGCTGGGCGAGCCGATCCCCGGGATCGAGCACGTGATTACCTCCAACGAGGCCTTCGATCTCAAGACGCTGCCGGCGCGCATCGCCATCTACGGCGGCGGCTACATCGCGGTGGAGTTCGCCGGCATCTTCTCGGGGCTGGGGGCCGAGACCACGCTGGTCTACCGCGGCGATAAGATCCTGCGCGGGTTCGACGAGGACCTGCGTGACGCGCTCACCGAAGCTTACGCCAAGCGCGGCGTGCGCATCGTGACGGAGCGTACTTTTAAGAGCATCGAGAAGACCGGCGATGGGCTCGTTGGCCACCTCGACGACGGCGCGACCATCGAAGCCGACCAGATCATGTTCGCCATCGGCCGCGCGCCCAATACGGCCGGGCTCGGTCTGGAGGCCGTCGGCGTGAAGCGCGGCTGGAACGGCCACGTCGTCGTCGACGAGTATTCGCGCTCCTCCGCCGAGACGATCTTCGCCGTCGGCGACGTGACCGATCGGCTGGCGCTCACGCCCGTCGCCATCCGCGAGGGCCACGCCTTCGCCGACACCGAGTTCGGGGGCAAGCCCTGGTTCGTCGAGCACGCGATGGTCCCGACCGCGGTGTTCTCCACGCCGGAAATCGGCACGGTGGGGCTGCCTGAGCACCTGGCGGCCGAGCGCTGCGGGAAGCTCGACGTGTACAAGGCGAGCTTCCGCCCGCTCAAGGCGACGCTGTCTGGCCGCGACGAGACGATGATGATGAAGCTCATCGTCGACGGCGAGAGCGACAAGGTCGTCGGCTGCCACATCCTGGGCGAGGACTCAGCCGAGATCGCGCAGATGGCGGCGATCGCCATGCGGCTCGGCGCCACCAAGGCGGACTTCGACGCCACCATGGGGCTGCACCCGACGTCGGCCGAGGAGCT
>CAYUBZ010000181.1:0-5100 GCA_964443205.1 uncultured Hyphomicrobium sp.
GCGGCGGGTCGCGCTTCGAGCGGCACTCGGCTAAGCTCGCCCCCGAGCGATTTGGACTTCACCCCGGGAGAGGGCACGATGATCGACGCCGCCGAGCAGCGTACGAACATGGTCGAGAGTCAGATACTCACCAGCGACGTGACCGACAAGCGCATCCTGCGCGCCATGGGCGAGCTGCCGCGCGAGCGCTTCGTGCCGCCGTCCTTGGCGGAGCTCGCCTACATGGACGAGGCCGTGGCGCTGTCGGCGCCGACGGGCGAGGAGCCTCGGCGCTGGCTGATGGCGCCGCGGGTCTTCGCCAAGCTTTTGCAGCTCGCCGAGGTCGGCGAGGGGGCCCGGGTGCTCGACGTCGGCACCGGCACCGGCTATTCGGCGGCTGTACTTGGCAGAATTGTGAAAACTGTCGTCGCTCTCGAGTGCGATGCGGCGCTGGCCGCGCAGGCGGGAAAGACCCTCGCCGCGCTCGCCATCGACAACGTCACTGTCGTCGAAGGCGCGCTCGCCGAGGGCTGCGTCAACGAGGCGCCCTACGATGCGATCGTGCTCGAAGGCTCCATCCCTGCGTCGCCCGTCACCTTGCTCGATCAGCTCAAAGATGGCGGCCGGCTGGTCGGGGTGATCCGCAAAGACGGCCTCGGCAAGGCCATGATCTGGCGCCGGCTGGGCCGATCCCTCGATCAGTGGACGGCTTTTGACGCCGCCGCGCCGCCTTTGCCGGGGTTCGAGCCGGCACCCGCGTTCGTGTTCTGACCGGCGTTCGGCCGCGGGAAATCACCCTTATATCGAAAGTGTTTAATCGTTAACCGCTGGGCACTTGTGTGGGATTGAAGCCACGCTGCCGCGGGCCTTTTCCATTGTAGCTCCACCAACCTCTACACAAATCCCGGCCAGTCCCCCAATGTCTGTGGAAAACCGACGATTCGCTTCACGCGCATCGTCGCGGGTGGCGCTGCCCATTGTCGGGTTGGAGAGTGTTATGCGGATTGCCGCCCGAAAGAAGTGTTTGCAGCAATCGATTAGCTTAGTGGGGCGGTTGCCGTTATGGCTGTTGGGGGGTCCTATTCGTAAAGTTCGGACCGGTCTGACACGCGCAGTCCGCCTTATGGCCGGACTGTGCCTCGTTGCGTCCTTCGTTGCGTCTCCGGCCGCGGCCGAGACGTTGCAGGAGGCGCTGGCCGCCACCTACGGCTACAACCCCCGGCTCGACGCGCAGCGCGCCTTCCAGCGCGCCACCGATGAGGACGTCGCGCGCGCCATGTCGGGCTACCGTCCCACGATCACCGGCAACGCCGACGTCGGCCTGACGCGCAACGACACGCGCCCGACCAGTCTGTTCGACGGCGTGACCAAGCCGCGCGGCTACGGCGTCGATCTGGTGCAGCCGCTGTTCCGGGGCTTTCGAACCTACAACGCCGTCAACGCGGCCGAGGCCACCGTGCGCGCCGAGCGCGAGGTCCTGCGCGACGTGGAGCGCATCGTGCTTTTGCAGGCGGCGACCGCCTACATGGACGTCGTGCGCGATCAGGAGCTGGTGCGGCTCAACGAGAACAACGTCAACGTGCTCTCGCGCGAGCTGAAAGCCAGCCAGGACCGCTTCGAGGTCGGCGAGGTGACGCGCACCGACGTGGCGCAGGCGGAGGCCCGCCGCGCCGACGCGGTCTCCCGCCTCGATGCCGCGCGCGCCAACCTGCGCACCAGCCGCGGCTCATTCGAGCAGGTGGTCGGCCACGCCCCGCAGAACCTGTCGTGGCCGCCGCCGCCGGAGACCTTCCTGCCGCCCTCGCTGCCCGAGGCGATCCGCATCGGCAACAACGAGGATCCCCTGGTGGTGGCCGCGCTCTACCGCGAGCAGTCGGCCAAGTACCAGGTGGAGCAGATCCGCGGCGAGCTGTTGCCGACGGTGCAGCTGGAGGCCAGCTACAACGACCGCTTCAACTCGAGCAAGTTCACCTCAGAATCGGAGACCTCGAGCTTGGTGGGCCGCGCCATCATCCCGATCTACCAGGCGGGCGACGTCTATGCGCGCGTGCGCCAGGCCAAGCAGAACCACGTGGGCTTGCTGCAGCAGATCGAGCAGGTGCGCACCGAGCAGCAGCAGGTCCTGGTCGCGGCCTGGGCGCAGTTGGAGGCGGCGCGCGCCCAGCTCGCCTCCGACAAGGTGGCGGTGGAGTCCAACAAGGTGGCGCTGCAGGGCGTGCGCGAGGAGGAGAAGGTCGGCCAGCGCACGCTGCTCGACGTGCTGAATGCGGAATTGGAGTACCTGAACAGCCAGGTGGCGCTGGAGTCGGACCGCCGCAACCTGGTGGTGGCGGCCTACACCGTGATCGGGGCCATGGGGCGGCTGGACGCGGCCTGGATCGGGGCGGCGGCCTACGTCTACGACCCGGTCGTCCACTACAAGGAGGTGCGCCGCAAGTGGCTGGGGCTGTCGATCACCCACTCCGACGGGCGCCACGAGGTGTTCGAGGCCAGACCCGTCGAGCCCGCCGCGGCCGAGAGCGGCGGCGACTGGTCCCCGGTCAAATAGGCTAACGAGCCCCAACAAATTCGCGGCCGCGCCGGTGAAGGCCGCCAACAGGCGTACCGCATACGCCCATTGACGCGCTTCTCCGCAGAGAAGTCGGACTCTACAAATGCTGTAAGCCGAAGTCACAACCGCAAAGCGTGCGTCATCGCCGTGGTAAGAGTCGGACAGCTCTGGAGAATGTCCGGCGCAATCGCTGACGCCGACGTTGTCAGTGAAAGCCCGAACGGTGATCTGCGCTTTCAACGCGATGCCGAAGCGACGCTTGCTCGCGGTGGGCGACGGAGTCGCGCTCGCCGAGGCGCAAGCCCATGGCACACCGCTGGTCGCTTTCGCACGCGGGGGTGCCACGGGCATCATCCGCCCGCTCGGATTGGCAACCAAAGCGGCGATCAAGAGTTCACAGGTATGGCAGCCGAAAGACATGACGCCCGAGCAAAGCACGCGTGTCGCCGCGGATTGGATCTCTTCGATCCGGGCGGGACAAATAAGACTGAAACGACACCCGAAGGACAGGAGATCGCAGTGCAATGACGACGCCTGCTGCGTGCCTCCGGGCTAACCGTAGCAACGCGGACGTAGCCTGGAGACGATCAGGGCTCATGAGTTGCTGATCGTCCCCGGGGTGCATCGGTCATTTGTCACTTGCGTTGGTCGCCAAATGAACATCCTGGACGACATCAGAGTCCTCGTGTTCTCCAAGTCGGCGATACCTCATCGCACGGGGCCGCACGCCGTCGGCACCGCCAAACTGAAGGTGTGGGCGGCAACGGAGGGTGGAGAGGTCCGCTCGATAACGACACAGCTTTGGTATCCAGCGGACAGCACGGGCCCGACCTCGGGGCATCCATTCAGCTCCGGCTGGCTTTCGAGGCTCAGGCACGTGACCTGGGCGCCGGCGCACCACGGCGCGCCATTGAAGCCCGCCAAGGCCAAGTTCCCCCTCATCACTTATGTTCCCGATGCCGACGGCCATCACGATGACAACACGTTCACGCTGGCCAACCTTGCCAGCCACGGCTTTGTTCTGGCGGCGATCGACGATCCGTTTCACAACGGCGCGGCCAGCGGAGGCGCCGAGGCTGCCGTCGGGGAAAACGACGCCCTTTACGAGCATCGCGTCCGGATCGGGGCCAAGACCGCGTCAGTTTTGCTCGATGCGTTGCAGGGGCTGCGGCCCGAGGACCCGGGCGGCGCATGGGCGGGACGTCTCAATCTGAAGCAAGTCGGCATCCTGGGCTATGCCATGGGAGGCGCTGTCGCCGCCCAGACGACGCTGGTCGACGACCGTTATGTCGTGGCGGCCCGTCTCGATGGCTCCATAGCTGGAGAGGCGCGCGTGGTACGGGTGCCGTATCTGCTGATGCTCAGCGACGTGCCGACGCCGACGACGGACGAGCCAAGCGCCGCGGGCGAGCCACGCGAGTCGCCTTTGAAGCTTGGTGAATTCAGGCGCGCGCACCGCCAGGCCGCGCTGCCGGAGAGCCATGTCTTTGAAATTGCCGGCACCACGCGCGAGCACTTCAGCGACCGTCTGATCTTCCCCTCGCGGCGTCTATTCTGGCAACGTCGATTGGCAACCTACAAGCGCGTACGAGCCATCATAGACTCCTACACGGTCGCCTTCTTCTCAACCTACCTGCAAGGAGCGCCGCATCCGTTGATGTGCGTGCGGCACTCACCCTATGCGGAAGTGCACTTCATAGCGATCGCCGACGAGCAAGCAGGGTGGATGCATCGAGAGCCGGCGGGACGAGGTTAATTTTACTTGGGTGTGATCGGCGGCGACGTGCAGGCCTCATCGATGTGGCGCGTGCCAGCGATCCACTTAACGACGGATATGGTTAAGTCGAAAAAGCCCTTGAGTTCTCTGCGCTGCGCGCGCGCCAGCCTCGTTCGACGCAAACGTGTGACCGTCAGTTGGAACAGCGATTGCATTGGCATACGCCATCCACTCACGGAGGATGTGGTCCCTCACCAGAAAGACGTAGTCAGAACACGGCCGGTTTCTGTTGCAACTGCGAGAATGCAGCATTAGTTTAACAGATGCAGGTAACTTCTTGTTAATCGCGTCAGTTTGATGAGGGAGCCCAGATTCCGGAAGAGAAGGGCGAGAGTAACCACGAGATTGAGGCGAGTTATGCGTACATCAAGCGTGGGATCCAGGGGATCTGCTCGAGTTGTGCAGCGGGATGATCAAGCTCTGCAACTCAGAGTTACTGAAGAAACACCAACAGCTGCGGCATCGGCTTCGCGCGCTCAAGGCACAGAGAAAGCGCGAGACCCAATCATCATCATAGATATTCGTCTGCTATCTCGCGAATGCCTGGCACGCGTGCTGAGCTTGGAATGCGACGTTCCGGTTGCGTGCTTCTCGACCATCGACGAGTGGTTGACCGAAGGACGCGGAGCACCCGCATCGCTGGTGGTGCTCTGTCAATCCGGGCGATCAAAAGCCGACGCCATCGCGGAGGTCGAGCGACTTTCCGAGCTCTCCGAGCAGATCGGGCGCTGCCCTGCCGTCATCCTCTCCGACAACGAGGATCCGGATTTGATCGTGCAGATGCTTGGCAAGA
>CAYUBZ010000182.1:0-5093 GCA_964443205.1 uncultured Hyphomicrobium sp.
GCCTCAACAAGGCCGGGATCGAGATCGACCGCAAGGTGCTGGCCGATCTCGCCGTGAAGGACGCCGCGGGCTTCAAGGCGCTGGTCGATCAGGCCGCCAAGGCCAAGTCCGCTTAAGTCTCGCCCGCTTTTGTCATCACCCTGGATGACAGTTGAGAGAAGCTGGCTGCCATGAGCACGACAGCGCCACCTGCTGATTTGAAAAAGCTCGAAGCCGAGCTGTTGGCGGATATCGCCGCGACGGCCGACCTCGCCGGGCTCGAGCAGGTGCGCGTGGCGGCGCTCGGCAAGAAGGGCCGGGTCTCGGAGCTGATGGCGCGGCTGGGCTCGATGGCGCCGGAAGCGCGCCGCGACTTCGGTCAGGCCGTCAACGAGATCAAGGCCCGCGTCAGCGCCGCGCTGGAGGCGCGAAAGAGCGCGCTGGAAGTTGAGGTGCTCACCGCTCGGCTCGCGAACGAGCACGCCGACGTCACGCTGCCCGTGCGTTCAGGTGCCGTCGCCGAGGGCCGCATCCATCCCGTCTCGCAGGTGTTCGACGAGTGCGTGGAGATCTTCGCCGATATGGGGTTCGCGGTCGCCGAGGGGCCCGACATCGAGACCGACGACTTGAACTTCACCAAGCTCAATATTCCGCCGGAGCATCCCGCGCGCCAGGAGCACGACACCTTCTACTTCCATCCCAAGGCCGACGGCTCGCGTCTCTTGCTGCGCACCCACACGAGCCCCGTGCAGATCCGCACCATGATGGAAACGCCGCCGCCGATCCGCATCATCGTACCCGGCCGCGTCTACCGCTGCGATTCCGACCAGACCCACACGCCGATGTTCCATCAGATCGAGGGCCTCATCATCGACGAGGAGACCCACATGGGGCACTTGAAGTGGGTGCTGCAGGAGTTCTGCAAGGCGTTCTTCGAGGTGGACGAGGTGAAGATGCGCTTCAGAGCCTCGCACTTTCCGTTCACCGAGCCCTCCGCCGAGGTCGACATCGGCGCGGAAGCGATCGGCAAGCCGGGTGAGTGGCTGGAGATCCTGGGCTGCGGCATGGTGCATCCCAACGTGATCGCCAACTGCGGTCTTGACCCTGAGCGCTACCAGGGCTTCGCCTTCGGCATGGGGCTCGATCGCCTCGCCATGCTCAAATACGGGATACCGGATCTGCGCGCCTTCTTCGCAGCCGATTTGCGCTGGCTGCGCCACTACGGCTTCTCGGTGCTCGACGTACCGACGCTTGGCGGCGGGCTGTCGTCATGAAATTCACGCTGTCCTGGCTGAAGGATCACCTCGACACCAAGGCCTCGCTCGCCGAGATCACCGACAAGCTCTCCGCGATCGGGCTCGAGGTCGAGAGTGTGGACGATCCAGCGGAGAAGCTCGGCGCCTTCACGATTGCGCGGGTGACCGAGGCCAAGCCCCACCCCAACGCCGACCGCCTGCGCGTCGTGCAGGTGGAGATCGCCAAGGGCAAGCCGACGGTTGAGGTCGTGTGCGGGGCGCCGAACGCGCGCGCCGGCATGGTCGCGGTGTTCGCCCCGCTCGGCACGTTCATCCCCGGCTCGGGGCTAACGCTGGAGAAGCGCCCGGTACGCGGCATCGTGTCGAACGGCATGCTGGTCTCCGAGCGCGAGCTCCAATTGTCCGAGGAGCACGAGGGCATCATCGAGCTGCCTGCCGAGATGGGAAAGCACGTCGGCGCGCGCTACGTCGACGTCATGGGCCTCGCCGATCCGGTCATTGAGGTGAAGCTGACGCCCAACCGGCCCGACTGCACCGGCGTGCGCGGGATTGCGCGCGACCTCGCCGCCGCCGGTCTCGGCAAGCTCAAGCCCGAACCCAAGATCGGCAACGTGGAGGGCACGTATGCTTGCCCCATCGCCATCAAGCTGGAGTTCACCGCGGCGACGGCGGATGCCTGTCCTGTCTTCGCCGGACGCTACGTTAAGGGCGTCAAGAACGGGCCCTCGCCGGCCTGGCTGCAGACCCGTCTCAAGGCCGTCGGCCTGCGCCCGATCAATGCCCTCGTCGACGTGACCAACTACATCAGCCAGGACCGCGGGCGCCCGCTGCACGTCTACGACGCCGACAAGCTCTTTGGGCCCGTGCGCGCGCGGCTCGGCGCGCCTGAGGAAAAGTTCCTCGGCCTCGACGGCAAGGAGCACGAAGTCGACGAGACCATGTGCGTCATCGCCGACGACAGCGGGCCGCTTGGTCTCGGTGGCGTCATCGGCGGCGAGGCGTCGGGCTCGACGGAGGCAACGACCAACGTGCTCATCGAGTGCGCCTACTTCGATCCGCAACGCACCGCCGCGACGGGGCGCAAAACCAGCCTGATGACGGATGCGCGCTACCGCTTCGAGCGCGGCGTCGATCCGGCCTCCGTGCTGCCGGGTCTCGATCTTGCGACCGACATGATCGTAAAGCTTGCCGGCGGCGCGCCCTCCAAGGCGAAAATCGCGGGCAAGGTCCCGGCGGCCAAGCGCGTCATCGCCTTCGATCCTAAGCGCGTCGAGAAGCTCACCGGGCTCAAGCTGAAAGACGCCGAGATCAAGGGCATCCTGGAAAAGCTCGGTTGCGCGCTCGATATCAAAGGAAAGTCGCTCAAGGTGACGGTGCCGACGTGGCGGCCGGACATCCACGGCCCCGCCGACCTCGTCGAGGAGGTCGTGCGCATCGCCGGCCTCGATCGCGTTCCGGCGACGCCGTTGCCGCGCGCAGCCGGCGTCGCAAGGCCCGTGCTGACCGAGCGCCAGCGGCGCGCGCGGCGCGCCCGGCGCATGCTGGCCGCCCGCGGTCTGGTCGAGGCGATCACCTGGTCGTTCATCCCGCTGGCTGAGGCCGGCGCCTTCGGCGGCGGCACCGACGCACTGGAGCTGGCGAACCCCATCTCCACCGAGATGTCGTCGATGCGCCCGAGCTTGCTGCCTGGGCTGCTGACCGCCGTCACGCGCAACCGCAACCGCGGCTTTGCCGACTTGGGCCTGTTCGAGCTGGGCCAGGCCTATCGCGGGGACGCGCCCGCGGATCAGTATCTCGCGGCCGCTGGCGTGCGCGCGGGTACTGAGAAATTGACGGGCAGCGGACGTCATTGGGACGGAGCGGCGCCTGAGGTCGACGTGTTCGACGCCAAGGCCGACGTGTTCGCGGTTCTGGCAAGCCTGGGCTTTGATCCGCAAAAGGCGCAAGTGACGCGCGACGCGCCCGCATGGTTCCACCCGGGGCGCTCCGGCACGCTGCGGCTGGGGCCGAAGGTCGTGCTTGCCCACTTCGGTGCGTTCCACCCCGCGACACTGAAAGCGCTCGACGTCGCCGCCCCCGCCGTTGGCTTCGAGATCTTTCTCGACGCGCTGCCGCCGGAGAAAGCGAAGGGCCGCGCAAGGGCGCCGCTCGCGGCTGCGGATCTCTTGCCGGTCAAGCGCGACTTCGCGTTCGTGCTCGATGCCGCGGTTGCGGCGGGCGACGTGGTGCGCGCCGCGCTCTCCGCCGACAAGGCGCTGATCCACGGCGTGGCGGTGTTCGACGTGTTCGAGGGCGACAGTCTCGCCGCGCAAGGCAAGAAGTCGCTCGCCATCGAGGTGACCCTGCAACCGGTCACCGAGACCCTCACCGACAAGGACATCGAGGCGGTCGCCGAGAAGATCGTCGCGGCCGTGAAGAAGGCCACCGGCGGCGAGATCCGCACTTGAAGCGTTCCAATTAGTGATTTTTCAGGAAATGCAGGCGCACGTGGGGGAGCCTGGGCCCCCCTGCCGACGGAGCAACGATCCATGCTGGACTCCAAGAAATTCATCGCCATTGGCTTTGTCCTATGCCTGGTTGCCGCCCTCTCCTATGTCTTCATCTTCGCGGACGCGCAGTTCGTGGAGAAGCCGGTCCAAATCGACGGCTACGTAGGCAAGCCGGCGACGCCCTGAGCGCCCGAGCGCGGGTCGGCGGCCTCCGCGCCCTATTCTTGTGCATGAAACCCATAGCTCGATTGCAGGCGGGCTCGCGCTAGCATGTCCCGCATAGCGGAGCGTCCGCTGCCATGCGACGACGCGGCGCGATCGCGCGCGCAGCTGCAGCAATGCTATAAGCAGCCGGGCTGCCGAAACCGCATGAGGCGCGAGCGATGAACGATACGAGCAAAAGCGCCAAGCGCATCCTGCCTCTCGGCGACGACGGCGATGCGCCCCACATCATCATCGTCGGCGGCGGCGCCGGCGGGCTCGAGCTTGCGACCCGGCTGGGCGACAAGCTCGGCAAGAGGGGCAAGGCCAAGATCTCTTTGGTGGAGAAGGCGCGCACCCACATCTGGAAGCCGCTGCTGCACGAGATCGCGGCCGGCAGCATGGACGTCGGCCGCCACGAGCTCGCCTACCAGGCGCAGGGCTACTGGCACGGCTTCCAGTTCCGCTACGGCGAGATGACGGGTATCGACCGCAAGAAGAAGCTTGTGTTTCTCGCCGCCACCTACGACGAGGAGGGCCGCGAGATCACGCCGGTGCGCTCCTTCAAGTACGACATCCTGGTGATCGCCATCGGCTGCGTCGGCAACGCCTTCGACACGCCGGGCGTCAAAGAGCACGCCATCATGCTGGATACGCCCGAGGAGGCCGAGCGCTTCAACCGGCGGCTGATCAACGCCTGCGTGCGCGCGTTTGCGCAAGAAGGGCCCGTGCGCCCCGGGCAATTGCATGTCGCCATCATCGGCGCCGGCGCCACCGGCACCGAGCTTGCCGCAGAGCTGCACCGCACCGCGCGCGGGCTGGTGGCCTACGGTCTCGACCGGATCGATCCCGAGAAGGATATCAAGTTCACGCTCATCGAGGCGGCGGACCGCATCCTGCCGGCACTGCCCGAGCGCATCGCCGAGTCGGTGGCGGAAATCCTGCGCGGTCTTAAGGTCGACATCAAAACCGGCTCGCGCGTGACCGAGGTGACGGCGAAGGGCGTCAAGCTCGCCGACGGCACCTTCATCCCTGCCGAGCTCGTCGTGTGGGCGGCGGGCGTCAAGGGGCCCGACGTGCTGGCCAAGCTCGACGGTCTGGAGGTCAGCCGCTCGGGCCAGCTCGTCGTCACCGACACCCTGCAGACGACGCGCGACCCCAACATCTT
>CAYUBZ010000183.1:0-5089 GCA_964443205.1 uncultured Hyphomicrobium sp.
AGACGCTGGGCATGGCCATCTACATGGGCGGCGGGCCGTCGGCGATGTATGCCGCGCACGCGCTCGAGGCCTATCAGCAGTTCGCCGACGCCAAGAAGGGTGACGGCGCGGCGGCTGTGTCCCAGCACACGCCCACGCAATAGCGCTTGTCGCCGCGCGCGAGCCAGCCGGTGGCATCCCGCCGACAATCGCGATCCCGGTGTTCACGCCAAGCGGCGACGCAGCGAGAACGCATTTGCAGGCGGTGCGCGTCGTCGTCGACCGCATCCGTTAGAGTTTAAGCTGGGTCGGCAATCGGTCAGGCGGAGCGGGCGGCGGCGGCGATGTAGTTGACGTCGCAATCGGGATCGAGCCGCCACTCATCGCGCATCACGTCGTAGACGATACCTGAGACTTGCGGCACGCCGAGGCCGGCGGCCCCGAGATGGCTTCTGAGTTCCTCGGGCGTCACGAAGCGCTGCCAGTCGTGCGTCCCGCGCGGAAGCCAGCCCAACACGTACTCCGCTGCGACGATTGCCAGCGCGTAAGACTTCCACGTGCGATTGAGCGTCGAGAGCACGAGGACGCCGCCCGGGCGCACGAGTTTCGCGATGACCTCGAGGAAGGCCGCCACGTCGGGCACGTGCTCGATGACCTCCAGGCAAACGACGGCGTCGAAGGACTCACCGGAATCGCGCAAGTCCTCGGCGCGGGCCGTGCGATAGGCGATGGCAAGCCCTTGCACTTCCGCGTGCCGGCGCGCGACCGCAATCGCATCCCCCGTCGGATCGATGCCGGTGACTTGGGCGCCCAGCCGCGCTAAGGGCTCGCAGACGAGGCCGCCGCCGCACCCTACGTCCAGAATCGAGAGCCCCTTCAAGGGATTGAGCGTGCCCGCCGCGCGGTCGAAGTGGCGGGCCAGCGCATCGCGGATGAAGCCGAGCCGTGCCGGTCCCTGCTGGTGCAGGGGCCGGAACTTGCCGTTCGGATCCCACCATTCGCCGGCGAGCCGCTCGAAGCGCTCCAGCTCGTGGGGGTCGAGCGTGGCGTTTGGGCCGGACAGAGCGGTGCTTTCCATGGCGAGAGGATACCGCGGGCGCCCCGGCGGTTTGTCAAGGCGCGCAAGGTGGGCGGCCGTATGTTTGCGCGGCAGTATTGCGGGGATGGGCCGATCCCGTTAATAGAACGGGCCGTAAACGGTATTTTTGTTTGTTTGTGGCCGTTTGCGCTGATCGGACCGGCTACGTGCTCGCGGCCGGCGCCCAGCGGGGCCAACGCCAGGCAAGACGTTGCACAGGGCGCGCGAGCGGGAAACGCAATGGCTGTGGTAGTCATGAAGTTCGGCGGCACGTCGGTCGCCAACGTCGAGCGCATCCGCAATGTCGCGCGCCACGTCAAGCGCGAGGTGGACGGCGGCAACGAGGTCGCGGTGGTGGTCTCGGCCATGGCCGGCGTGACCAACCAGCTCGTCGCGTTCGTGCGCGAGGCCTCCATCCTTCACGACGCCCGCGAGTACGATGCCGTGGTCGCCACCGGCGAGCAGGTGGCGGCGGGGCTGTTGGCCATCGTGCTGCAGACGATGGGTCTGCAGGCGCGCTCCTGGCAGGGCTGGCAGATTCCGATCACGACGACGCCGGGTCATGGCGCGGCGCGCATAACGGGCATCGACGGCGCCGAGATAAGACGGCGCCTGGATCACGGCGAGGTGGCCGTGATCACCGGCTTTCAGGGCCTCGAGCCGGAGCGCCGCCGCATCGCAACATTGGGGCGCGGCGGATCGGATACCAGCGCGGTCGCCATGGCCGTCGCGTTGAGGGCCGATGTATGCGACATCTACACGGATGTTGACGGCGTCTACACCACCGACCCGCGCATCGTACCCAAAGCGCGCCGGCTGCCGAAGGTAACGTACGAAGAGATGTTGGAGATGGCCTCGCTCGGCTCAAAAGTGCTGCAGACGCGCTCCGTTGAGCTCGCCATGGTCAATCGAGTGACGTTGCGTGTGCTCTCGAGCTTCGTTGCGCCCGAGGCCATGGCCCCGGTGCGCATGGAGCGTCTGGAAGATATCGGCACGATCGTTTGCGATGAGGATGAGATTGTGGAGACTCAAGTCGTCAGCGGCATCGCCTACGTGAAGGACGAGGCGAAAGTGACCCTGATCAAGGTCGAGGACAAGCCCGGCGTCGCCGCACGCATTTTCGGGCCGTTGGCCGAGGCCAACATCAACGTCGACATGATCGTGCAGAGCGTGACGCCGGACGGCAAGCATACGGACATGACCTTCACCGTGCAGGCGGCCGAGCTGCCGCGAACGCTCGAGACCTTGAAGGCCGCCAAGAAGGACATCGGCGATTTCGAGGTGAAGAGCTCGGCCGACGTCGCCAAGATCTCCGTGATCGGCATCGGGATGCGGAGCCACGCCGGTGTCGCGGCCCTGATGTTCAAGGCGCTGGCCGAAAAGAGCATAAACATCCTGGCAATCACTACGTCCGAGATCAAGATCAGCGTGCTGATCGATGCCGCTTACGCAGAGCTTGCTGTTAGGACGCTGCACTCGATTTACGGTCTCGACGCGGACTAAAATCCGCAATCAACGCGGGGACTTGGCGGTGCGGGTCAGGTGCCCACAATCGAGCCTTGAGCCCGCCATATCGGCGGTCCTTACCAGGCGACACGATCCATGCAGAGGCGAGGCGACGAGCCACGAGTCATGACAACCGAGCCGGCACTGCGTGTCATCATGCGGCGTCTGCGCGAGATCATGTCCGAGCCGGGTGACGGTCAGGCCCGGCTCAACAAGATCGTCAAGCAGATCGCCGGCGTGATGGTCACCGAAGTGTGCTCCATCTACTTGAAGCGTCAGGACGGCTCGCTGGAGCTGTTCGCGAGCGAGGGCCTCAATCCGGGCGCCGTGCACGCCGTGCGTATGAATCGCGGCGAGGGCCTGGTCGGGCGCTGCGCCGAGCTCAACATCACCGTCAACGAGCCGGAGGCCTCCAGCCACCCGGCCTTCTCCTACCGGCCCGAGACCGGCGAGGAGATCTACCATTCGCTGCTGGCCGTTCCGGTCCAGCGCTCGGGCCAGGTGCTCGGCGTGCTCGTCGTGCAGAACCGGACCCCGAAAGAGTACTCGGACGAGGACGTCGAGGTGCTGCAGGCGACCGCCATGGTCGTCGCCGAGCACCTCGTCTCCGGTGCGGTGGCGGGCGCCGGCACGGCGGTCGAGCTCGGCAAGTCGCTGTCGGCGGTGATTCAGGGTGAGCCCATCTCCGAAGGGATCGCGCTGGGGCACGTCGCGCTGCACGAGCCGCGCATCGTCGTGGACAAGCTCATGGCCGAGGATTCGGCCGAGGAGATGGTGCGGCTGGAAACGGCGATCATCTCGCTCAGGGCCCAGCTCGACGAGATGTTCGGGCACGAGCGCTTGGCCGGCGCCGGCGAGCACCACGATGTCCTCGAGGCCTACCGCATGTTCGCCCATGACAAGGGATGGGAGAAACGGCTGCGCGAGGCGGTCGAAGGCGGCCTGACCGCGGAGGCGGCCGTGGAGCGCGTGCAGAACTCGACGCGGGCGCGCATGCTGCGCCAGAACGATGCCTATTGGCGCGAGCGCCAGCGCGACCTCGACGATCTCTCCGACCGGCTTTTGCGCATCCTGGCGGGCCGCGTCACCAGCGCCGACGAGCCCTCCAAGCTGCCCCCCGACACGATCCTCGTCGCGCGCACGATGGGCCCCGCCGAGCTGTTGGACTACGACCGCAAGCGGCTGCGGGGGCTCGTGATCGAGGACGGGAGCGCGCAGAGCCACGTGGCGATCGTCGCCAAGGCGTTGGGCATTGCCGCGGTCGGACAGGCGGCCGGCATCGTGGAGCGGGTCAGCGCCGGGGACGCGGCCATCGTCGATGCCATAACGGGCCAGGTGCACTTGCGCCCCTCCTCCGACGTCATCTCGGCCTATTCCGACAAGGTTCGGTTCCTGGCGCGCCGGCAGCGTCAGTACCGCGCCCTGAAGGACGTCCCGGCGGTGACGCGGGACGGGGAACGGGTGGAGCTCCACATCAACGCCGGTCTCCTCGTCGACATGCCGCACCTGAAAGAGTCGGGCGCCGACGGGGTGGGTCTGTTCCGCACCGAGCTGTTGTTCATGCTGTCGAGCACGCTGCCCAAGCTCGAGCGGCAGGTGGACTCCTACCGTGCCATCGTCGCCCGCGCCGACGACAAACCCGTGATCTTCCGCACCCTCGACATCGGCGGCGACAAGGTGCTGCACTATCTGCGCCAGCCCAAGGAGGAGAACCCGGCCATGGGCTGGCGGGCGGTCCGCATGGGGCTCGATCGCCCGGCGCTCCTGCGCACCCAGATCCGGGCGCTATTGCGCGCCGCCGGCGGCCACGAGCTGCGCGTCATGATTCCCATGGTCTCGATGGCCAACGAGATGGACGCGGTGCGGGCGCTGGTGGAGAAGGAGCGCTCGATCGTGGCGGCCAAGGGCTACGAGATCCCAAAGCGCATCGCCGTCGGCGCCATGATCGAGGTTCCCTGTCTCCTCTTCGAGCTCGACGCGCTGATGAAGAAGGTGGACTTCGTCTCGGTCGGCTCCAACGACCTGATGCAGTTCCTGTACGCCGCCGACCGCACCAACGCGCGCGTCGGCAGCCGCTTTGATGCCTTGTCGCCGGCGCCGCTCAGAGCGCTCAAGGCGCTGGTGAAGGCGGCGGGCAAGCACAATGTGCCGCTGAATGTGTGCGGCGAGATGGCGGGACGCCCCATCGAGGCTCTCGTGCTGATCGCTCTGGGCTTTCGCTCGCTGTCGATGGCGCCGGCCTCGATCGGTCCGACCAAGACCATGATTCTTTCGCTGGATGCGGCCCGTGCCACAAAAATGCTCGACGAGCTGGTCAGAAAGGGCGCGCGCAACATTCGCGAGCAGATCGTTGCCTTTGCCAAGTCGGAAGGCATCGAGGTTTGATCTGAGGCGCCATCTGGGCGCCGAGCAGTCGGGGGCTTATGCGGGCTCGCCATGCGCCCGTGGCATACCAAGAGGTCACGTCCGGCCCCAGGCGGCCCAGGCAGCCCAGGCGGCCTTTGACAACCGCCGGTTTTTGCCGGA
>CAYUBZ010000184.1:0-5069 GCA_964443205.1 uncultured Hyphomicrobium sp.
GGGGGCCGCGCTCAAGTCCTTGCGCGACCGGCTCATCCAGCGTCAGCGCTGACGCTAGATCCCGCTCTAGCGCGGTTGATCGCCGGACCGGATCGCGACGATGCGGCCGGCCTCGGGCGCCGCTCCCTCCGCAGGCGCCTGCGCTTGCATCGCGGCCATGGTCTGTCCGTAGCGGCGCCAGCTGAAGGGAATGAGACCCAGGTACACGATCGAGGCGCCCGTCAGCGTGGCGAACGGATAGGTCACCAGCAGCGCCACAAAGCCTACCGCCAGCATGAAGATCGGCAACACGTACTCGCGCGAGATGCGCTCGCCCAAGAGCTTGCCCGACAAGGTGGGGATGGTCGACACCATCATGAAGGCGATCAGCAGCGTATAGACCAGCACGGCATCGAGCATGATGCGCGAGGAGCGGAAGCCTTCGAAGCCCAAGTGCTCGATGAAGATCGGCAACAGCACGACGATGGCCGCCGCCGGCGTCGGCATGCCGATGAAGTAGGCCGACTCCCACTTGGGCCGCTCCTCCTCCATGGCGATATTGAAGCGCGCCAGCCGCAGGGCGGAGGCCAGCGCGAAAATCATCACGCAGATCCAGCCTAAGCTTTTCAGGTCGCCGAGCCCCCAGTTGAACACCAGGAAGGCCGGCGCCACGCCGAAATTGACGAAGTCGGCCAGACTGTCGAGCTCGGCACCGAAGCGCGAGGATGCCTTCAAGAGGCGGGCGACGCGCCCGTCGATCCCGTCGAGAAGGGCTGCAAACACGATGGCACCCAGCGCCAGCTCGTAGCGCCCCTCGATCCCCATGCGGATCGACGTCAGCCCGGCGCACAGGGCCAACAAGGTAAAGAAGTTCGGCACCAGCATCCGCACGGGGACGTGCTGGTGGCGAAAGAGCGGCATCCGCCGCCGCCGGCGGGTCTCTTGCTCGAGCCTGGGTACGATCGGATCCATGGTCCCTTGCTCCGGCTTTTTGCGCGGCGCCTGCCGCGGGATGGCCATTATATCAGCTTCGCCGCGAGACCCGCTCCGGCTCATCCGATTTTAGGTCCGCGAGCACCGTCTCGCCGGCGATCGCCAGCTGCCCGACCGAGATCAGCGCCGTTTTTCCCGGCGGCAGATAGACGTCGACGCGGCTGCCGAAGCGGATGAGGCCGATGCGCTCGCCCGCCCCCACGCTATCACCCTCGTGCACGAATGCCACGATCCGGCGCGCGATCAGGCCGGCGATCTGCACCACCGCGATTTGCGTGCCGTCGGGCCTTTGAATGATCAGGGCGCGGCGCTCGTTCTCCTCGCTGGCCTTGTCGAGGGCGGCGTTAAGGAAGGCGCCCGGGACGTAGATCGAGCGCTCGATGCGCCCGGCGACGGGGGCCCGCGTTATGTGCACGTCGAGGATCGACAGAAAGGTCGAAATGCGCACCCGCTCCTCGGGGCCGAGCCCCAGCTCCACCGGGGGCCGCACCGCCTCGACGCTCGAGATGCGCCCGTCGGCGGAGGCGATGATCAGGCCCTCGCGCTGCGGCGTCACGCGGTCGGGATCGCGAAAGAAATAGGCGATCCACAGCGCGGCGATCACGAGGATCCAGGCCAAGGGCGGCCAAATCAGGAAGAAGAGCAGCGCCAGCCCGCCGGCGATGGCTATGAACTTGTGGCCATCGCGATGGATGGGCGCCAGACTATCGACAATGGTGTCAAAGATGCCGTGACGTTCCGACACGAGGACGCGCCTCCCTCAATGCTTTGCTTTTTGCGGAGCCCGCCGCTGAACGCGCCGCGACCGCACGCACCTGCGTCCCGACGACGGGACGGTCACGTGCCTCACGCTATTCGACCGGCACCGATACGAAACGATGACCGCCATGCGCGTCCTCGACCTCGAGCATGACCGTCTTGCGAGAGTTCTTCTTGAGGCTTTCGATACGCTTGGCAATGTCCTGCGGCTCCAAGACCGGCTCGTTTGACGCCTGCACGATCACGTCGCCGGCTTTGATCTTGGCGGCGGCCGGGCTCTTGGGATCGACCTCGTCGACGATCGCGCCCTTGACCTGCGCGCCGAGCCCGTATTTCGACCTCAGCTCGTCGGTGAGTGCAGAAAGCTTCAGGCCCAGCACGACCGTTCCCGAAGGCCCGGACTGGCCCTCGAGCGCCGCTCTTGCCTCGTCGTCATCCGACAGCCGCCCGACCGTCACCTGCAGCGTCTTCTTCTGGCCTTTGCGCACGACCTCGACGTCGACCTGCTTGTTGATGGGCGCGCGGGCGACCAGACGCGGCAGGTTGCGCATGGTCGGAACCTCCTCCTTGTCGAACCTCACGATGACGTCGCCCGCCTTCAGGCCCCCCTTGGCCGCGGGACCTTCGGGCGTGACGGCGGCAATGAGCGCACCGGTGTTCTCAGGAACGCCCAGCGCACCGGCGATCTCCGGGGTGACGGTCTGGATCTTCACGCCCAGCCACCCGCGCCGCACCTCGTGGAACTCCCTGAGCTGCTCCACGACCGGCTGCACCGTATCGGCCGGCACCGAGAAGCCGATGCCGATGGAGCCCCCGGTCGGGGAGATGATGGCCGTGTTCACGCCGATGACCTCCCCGTCCATGTTGAACAGGGGGCCGCCGGAGTTGCCCTTGTTGATCGACGCATCCGTCTGCAGGTAGTCGTCATAAGGGCCCGAGTTGATGTTGCGGGCCTTGGCCGAGATGATGCCCACCGTCACCGAGCCGCCCAGCCCGAACGGATTTCCGATCGCCATCACCCAGTCGCCGACCTTGATGTCGTCGGAGGACCCGAACTTGACGGCCTTCAGCGGCTTCGGCGAGTTGACCTTCAACAGCGCAATGTCGGTTTTGGTGTCCTTGCCGATCAGCTCCGCCTTCAGCTTGGTGCCGTCGTGCAGGTTGACCTGAATCTCCTCGGCACCGTCGATCACGTGATTGTTGGTGACGATGATGCCTTCCTGTCCATCGATGATGAAGCCCGAGCCCAGCGAGGAGACCATTCGGTCGGGGACCGACTGGCCGCGGTTCTCGAAGAACTCGCCGAAGTACTCGTTGTAAGGCGAATCCTTGGGAACGCTGGGGAGCGGCAGCCCCTGTGGCCCGCGCACCGACTGGCTGGTCGAGACGTTGACCACCGCCTCGATGAGCTCCTCGGCAATGGGCGCGACCGATTGCGGTCCCCGCTTCTGCGCCGCAGCAGGACCCGCGGCGATCATTGCGCACACCGAGCCGACGATCAGCGCCCGGACGGCGATCAGGGGGTCGAAAGCCGGGCCGTTGCGCAACGATAGTCCTTGCATGAGCCTCATCTCCCGCCGGTCCCCAAGACCGGCCTACACTCGCTCGAACTTATCCTATCACCCGCGGACGCCGACGAGGAGAACGCCCAAGTGGATGGCAACGCGGGGTCGCTGTCAACGCAGGCGCAGTCGCATTCAACCGCGGATGAGCCAAACGAGGATTACCCCTAGGCAAACCGCGGTCCATCCGGCGATACGCAAGCTTCTTTCCGGCGTGGCGGCCGCACCCTCGAGGAAGCGGATCGCCAAATGGGGAACGAGCGCCCACAGGAGGCCTTCGATGACGAGAACGAGGCCGAATCCGACGACGAGATCGCTCATCAGGGCGTGGTCGTAGGCGGCTGGGCCGATTGCTGCGTGCCGTGCGGGTCGGCAAAGTACTTGAAGAAGTCGGAATCGGGCGAAATCAGCAACCGCGTGTCGGCCGACTTCAGTCCCTTCTCGTAGGCTTGCATCGACCGGTAGAACTCGAAAAACTCCGGATCCCGCGTATAGGCGTCGGCGTAAATCTTATTGCGCTCGGCATCGCCTTCGCCGCGTTTCTCCTCGGACGTGCGCGTCGCCTCCGCCTTGATCACCGTTGCCTCGCGATCGGCGGTGGCCTTGATCTCATTGGCCTTGGCCGCGCCCTCGGCACGGAACTCGGCGGCCTCGCGTTGGCGCTCGGCGCGCATGCGCTCGAACACGCTCTTGGAGTTCTGCTCGGGCAGATCGGCGCGCTTGATGCGCACGTCGACCACCTCCAAGCCGAGCGGCTGGCCCTCCTTGTTCACCTGGGCGGCAATGCTTTTCATCAACTGCTCGCGCTTGTCACGCACGAGGTCCTGGAAGGTTGCGGCGCCCAGCACGCGGCGCAGTGAGGACTCCATGATCGCCCCCAGCCGCGAGCGCACGTTCTCCTCGTAGCGCAGCGACTGGTAGAACTTCAGGGGATCGACGATCTTGTAGCGCGCGAAGGCATCGACCACGAGACGCTTCTGGTCGGACGCGGTCACCTCCTGAGGCTGCGTGTCGAGATCGAGGATACGCTTGTCGTAGATGTCCACCGAATCGATGATGGGATACTTCCAGTTGAGGCCCGGCTGGCGCACGACCCGCTTCGGCTCGCCGAAGCGCAGGACGAGCGCCTGCTCGTTCTGATGCACGATGTAGGCCGAGAAATACACCGCGACAGCCGCAAGGCCGACGAGGATCACGATGAGAGCGAGAAACGCGCGCATGGTCAGTTGCCCTCCCCGCTGGTCTTTTTGTTGTCGAGCCGATCGAGCGGCAGGTAGGGCACGACACCGTGCCCGCCCTTGGCGTCGAGGATGATCTTGTCGGTGCCGCCCAGGACCCGCTCCATCGTCTCCAGGAACATGCGCTTGCGGGTGACCTCGGGGGCGTTCTTGTACTGGTCGTAGACCTGAAGGAAGCGGGAGGTCTGGCCGTTTGCGTCATTGACGACCTGCTGCTTGTAGCCTTCGGCCCCTTGCAGGATGCGTTGAGCATCGCCGTGCGCCTCCGGCACGATCTTGTTGGCGTAGGCGTAGGCCTCGTTCTGCAAGCGCTCCTGATCGGCGCGCGCGGCCTGCACGTCGCGGAAGGCGTCGATGACCTCGGCCGGCGGATCGACCTTCTGCAGTTTGACCTGATCGATCTGAATGCCGGCCCCGTAGCCGTCCAGCGTCTTCTGGATCAGCTTTTGCACGGCGACCTCGGTCTTCTGGCGCTCCTCGGTGAGGATCGGCTGGATCTTGGACTGGCCGACCACCTCGCGCATGGCGCTCTCGGCCA
>CAYUBZ010000185.1:0-5053 GCA_964443205.1 uncultured Hyphomicrobium sp.
TCCGCCCAGCCTTCGACGGCGACCTTGCCGCCTTTGGCGTCGATGCCGACGGCGACGCGCCCGGGATAGTCGCGGCAGGCGCGCACTACGACGTCGGGGTTGCGCACCGCTGCCGTGCCGAGGATGACACGCGCAACTCCCTTCGACAGCCACATCTCGATCGTTGCGAAATCGCGGATGCCGCCGCCGAGCTGCACCGGGATGGAGACCGCATCGAGGATCGCTTCCACGGCTGCGCCGTTGACCGGCTCGCCGGCGAACGCGCCGTTGAGATCGACGATGTGCAGGTACTTGAAGCCCTGGCTCTCGAAGCTGAGCGCCTGCGCGGCCGGGTCGTCGTTGAACACGGTCGCGGCATCCATTGCGCCCTGCTTCAGGCGCACGCACTGGCCGTCTTTGAGGTCGATGGCGGGAAAGAGGATCAAGGCACTCTCGCAGGCTTTGCGCACGTGGTCGGCACAACCACGGCCATCAGATCGCTTTCATTGGAACCGATAGAGAAGTCCCGGCCCGCGAAGTCAAGGCCGGCGTCTCGGTGTTCCCAATCTCGTTCCTTGTGCTTGCGATGGCCTTAGCATTCCTGAAATCCCCGCCGCCCGAGCGGCAGCCCCGGCCGCTGACCGAAGAGGATGCGATCGACATCTGGGTCGCGCGCTGGCTAAAGATCCGCCGCCGCGACCTCGTACGCCGCTACGCCTGCGATCCGCGCCGGCTTTACGAGATCTGGGAGGGTGCCCGCTTTGCCGGCGCCCGCGACAAGGCCCTAGAGTTGTTCAAGGAGCGCTACCCCTCGCTGCTCGACCGCGTGGACTTCGGCCCGCACCGGCGCGTTGCGCGCTCGCCCCATCCCGATCAGCTCGGTCTGTTCGAGTAGCCGGGCCATTGCGGTTTCTGGGACTGCCTTGCAGGCACATTTTTGCCGCAATCGACAAGAACGCAACAGAACGCAAAAAGAACAAAGGCTGGACAAGCCCCATGATTCGTGGCATGTTCTCCCTACGTTCCGGCGCCGCAAATGCAGCGCAATCAGGGGTAAGTCTCAGCGTCTCTCCCCATCAACCCGAAGCCCGCAAGCCAGAGAGACACCGCCATGCGCACGCTCATTATCTCCTACGATCTCGCCCATCCCCACCTCAACAAGCACGTGCTGGCGCAGCAGATCATGGCACTGGGCGACGCCTGGGCCCGCCCCCTCGAGCAGACCTGGTATGTCCGCACCGACGTGCGCGAGGAAACGGTCGAGGGCAAGCTCTCGGGCCTGCTGGAGGCCGACGATGGCCTGCTGATCCAGGCGGTCGAGGACGAGGCGGTGCTGACCAACACGGCGCTGCGCTGGTTCCGCCGCCGCCGCCCGTCAGTCGAGATCGTCGAAGGCTCGAACGTCATCGCCTTCCCGGCGCCGGCCACCGATCCCGACGAGCAGCCCGAGCTGCCGCTCGCCCAGGCTTGCTGACGAGGCCCACTGACCGGACCGCAGATCGAGTACTGCGTTTCTCTTCCCGCTCTTAGTCTCTAGCCCGACGTCCCTTGCCCCCTCGCCTTACCCGGTGAGGGGGCTTTTTCGTCAGGGCCGCCACTTGAGGAAGTTGGCGATGAGCTTCAGGCCCAGCGTCTGGCTCTTTTCCGGGTGGAACTGCGTGCCAGCCATGTTGTCGCGCGCCACCATCGCGGTGACCGGGCCGCCATATTCGGTCTCGGCGACGACAGCTGCGCGGTTCTCTGGAACGAGTTGGTAGGAGTGCACGAAATAAGCGTGCAGGCCTTGCGCACCCGTCTCGATGCCGTCGAGCAGCGCGTGCGGGGTGACCACGGCAAGTGTGTTCCAGCCCATGTGCGGGATCTTCAGGCTCGGGTCGTTCGGCGCGATGGCGCGCACCTCGCCCGCGATCCAGTTGAGGCCGTCGGTCACCTCGAACTCGAGCCCGCGCGTCGCGAGCAATTGCATGCCGACGCAGATGCCGAGAAAGGGCCGCGCCTTGCCCCTAACCGCGGTCTCGAGCGCAGCGCCCATGCTGCCGACCGCCTCCAGTCCGCGCTTGCAGTCGGCGAAGGCGCCGACGCCCGGCAGCACGACGCGGTCGGCATCGGCGACGATCTTGGGATCGGCGGTGACGAGGATTTGCGCGTCTGCGTCGCTCTCGCGCGCCGCCCGCTCGAAGGCCTTGGCCGCGGAATGTAGATTTCCCGAGCCGTAATCGATGATGGCGACGCGCTGCATGGACGCTTCAGGCCTTCGCTCCGATGAGGCGACGTCCGCGCGCGAGCCCGTCCTTGACGTTGCGCGCCATGGTCGCCGTCCACGACGCATCGGCATCCTCAAGCGGCGCGCCGGCGCCGGACGACGTGGGGTCGGCGCGCTCTTGCGGCTGCCACGTCTCGAAGAAGCGGCGCTCAGCCTGGTCCTGGTCGTGTCCGGTCACGGTGCCGACGTGACGCCAGCCGCGACGCTCCAGCGCGGTCGCCTGAATCAGGCCCGCCTCGAAGCCGATAATGATCTGCACGATGAGAAGAGCCACGCCGCTCAACTCCGAGGTGCCGCTCGAGGCCTCCATGCCCCAGGTGAGCAGGGCGCCGCCGGCGAGAAACAAGCCGAGCTCCAGCCACAGGCCCTTCACCAAGAACCAGACGACGGGGAGGATCGCGGCGAGCCAGGAGAATCCATCCTTGATGAAGACGAGCTTGCCCGCGCGATCGATCCGGTCGCGGGCAACGCTCGGCGGCTCGTAGACGGTGAAGACGACCAAGGCGGCCTCGAACTCAAGATTGCGACGACCAAGACAAGAGGTCAGCCGGCGAGCGTGCCCTTCGTCGAAGGCACCCGCCCGGCCTGGCGCGGGTCGGCCTCGACCGCGCGCCGCAGCGCCCTGGCAAGCCCCTTATAGCAGGTCTCGGCGATGTGGTGGTTGTTCTCGCCGTAAAGGTTCTCGATGTGTAGCGTAATCCCGGCGTTCTGGGCGAAGGCCTGGAACCACTCGCGGAACAGCTCGGTGTCCATCTCGCCCACCTTGGGCTTGGTGAACACAACCTTCCAGACGAGATACGGCCGCCCCGAGACGTCGACGGCGACCCGCGTCAAGGTGTCGTCCATGGGCAGGTGCACGTCGGCGTAACGGGCGATGCCCTTCTTGTCGCCGAGCGCCTTGGCCACCGCTTGGCCGAGCACGATGCCGGAGTCCTCCGCCGTATGGTGAAAATCGATGTGCAGGTCGCCTTTGGCCTTCAGCGTAATGTCGATCATTGAATGGCGGGCCAGCTGCTCCAACATGTGGTCGAGAAAGCCGATCCCGGTCGTAACGTCGAAACGGCCCGAGCCGTCGAGATCGACGGTGGCCGTGATCTCCGTCTCCTTGGTCTTGCGCGAGATCGTGGCTTGCCGCTTCAAAGGTGCCCTCATGGCCATAGCTTGCGTCACCGGAACCGAGCGTTTATCAGCTTGAGCCCTGCCGTCAAAGAGCCGCGCGTCCCACCTGCCGGCGCCCCGCCAGCCCCTCAACTTGGGTGCAAATGCAATGCAAACCCATGACTCTCACCTGGGCCCTGATCGGGCCCAATCCCAATCCTGGCATGCAACGACCATACTGACCATTCGTAAAGATGGCCGTGTCGTCATCGCCGGCGACGGCCAGGTCAGCCTCGGCGCGACAATCATCAAGGCCAACGCCCGCAAGGTGCGCAAGGTCGGGAAGGGCGACGTCATCGGCGGCTTTGCCGGCGCGACGGCCGACGCCTTTACACTTTTCGAGCGGCTGGAGACCAAGCTCGAGCAATACCCGGGGCAGCTCATGAGAGCCTGCGTAGAGCTTGCCAAGGACTGGCGCACGGACCGCTATCTGCGCCGACTTGAGGCCATGATGATCGTGGCAGACCGCGAGACGACGCTCGTGCTGACGGGAACCGGCGACGTGCTCGAGCCGGAGCGGCACGTGATGGGCATCGGCTCGGGCGGCAACTTCGCGCTTGCGGCGGCCCGCGCCCTGCTCGATCAGCCGCTCGATGCCGAAGAGATCGCGCGCAAGGCCATGGCAATCGCTGCCGAGATCTGCGTCTACACCAACACCAACCTGGTTCTCGAGAGCCTGCCGTCGAGCCGGTAGCGAAGCGGGCCTCCAATGGAGCAAGTGCAATGGCCTGGTTCTATCTCCTGACGGCGGGGGCGCTCGAAGTGGCCGCGACCACGGTCTTCCGCTACACGGATGGCTTGAGCCGCATCGGCCCGACGGCGTCGTTCTTCGCCATCGGCATCGCGTCCTTCTACTTCCTCAACCGCTCACTCGACGGCATCCCGCTCGGCACCGCCTACGCGGTATGGACCGGGATCGGCGCGGCCGGCACCGCGGCGCTCGGCATCTATGCCTACGGCGAAGCCGCAACGGCAATCCGCATCGCCCTGCTGTTCGGGCTCGTGGCGTGCATCGTCGGCCTCAAGTTCGTATCTGCCCATTAGGATCCGCTATCGATGACCCACTTTTCCCCGCGCGAGATCGTCTCCGAGCTCGACCGCTACATCGTCGGCCAGAACGACGCCAAGCGCGCCGTCGCCATTGCGCTCAGGAACCGCTGGCGGCGCCAGCAGCTCGAAGGCGAGCTCAAGGAAGAGGTGTTGCCCAAGAACATCCTGATGATCGGGCCGACGGGCGTGGGCAAGACGGAGATCTCGCGCCGCTTAGCAAAGCTCGCAGGCGCGCCCTTCATCAAGGTTGAGGCGACCAAGTTCACTGAGGTCGGCTACGTGGGCCGGGACGTGGACGCGATCATCCGCGATCTGGTCGAGGTGGCGCTTGCCCTCGTCAAGGAGGCAAGGCGCAAGGAGGTGCGCGCGCGGGCCGAGAAGAACGCCGAGGAGCGCGTGCTCGATGCCCTCGTCGGCCCCGGCGCCCAGCCCGCGACGCGCGAGAGCTTCCGCAAGAAGCTGCGCGACGGCGAGCTCAACGAAAAGGAGATCGAGATCCAGGTGGCGGAGACCGGCGGCGGTCTTCCCATGTTCGAGATCCCCGGCGCGCCCGGCGCCTCCATCGGCGCCATCAACATCGGCGACATGCTGGGCAAGGCCTTC
>CAYUBZ010000186.1:0-5045 GCA_964443205.1 uncultured Hyphomicrobium sp.
GAGCGCCGCCGCGAGATGGCCATCCTGCGTTCCGTCGGCGCGCGGCCCGCGACGATCCTCGGCCTGCTCGCCACCGAGGCGGGCCTGCTGACGCTGGCGGGCGTGCTGCTGGGCGTGGTGCTGCTCTACGTCTCTTTGACCGTGCTGCAGCCCTACGTCGATCGCACGTATGGTCTGCAATTGTCCATCGATCCGCCCACACGACGCGAGTGGCTGACTCTTTGCACGATCGTCGCCGCCGGGTTCCTGGCGGGACTGTTACCGGCCATGCGTGCCTATCGTCTGTCCTTGGCGGACGGCATGACCGTCCGCACTTGAGCGAGGGAGAGAGAAATGATGAAACCGGCAACTGGGCGCGTTTTCCTGGCGTTGATCACCTCACTATCGGTCTTCAGCGGCGTGCGGGCGGCCGATCCGCCGCTCGATCTCAAATGGGCAGAGCTCATGCCGCCGGCGTCGCAGGCTCCTTCCCCCTTGAAACCCAGGACGTTCTTCTCCGGATCGACGACCAGCAGCGACGGCGGACCTCCTCCACCGCCGCTGCCTGAGGGAGCCTTTATGTCGATCAAGCGCCGCCAGCCGGGCGGCGATGCCCCGCCGCAGGTGGTCGCCTCGCTCAACGGCAAACGCGTGCGCATCGGCGGGTACGTGGTGCCGCTCGACTTCGACCAGACGACGGTGAAGGAGTTCCTGCTCGTACCCTTCGTGGGCGCGTGCATCCACGTGCCACCGCCGCCGGCCAACCAGATCGTCTATGTCAAATCCGAGAAGGGCTTTGAGATCGGTGGCGCCTTCGATCCCGTTACGGTAACGGGCACCATGAAGACCGAGACGGCGTTCACGGGGCTCGCCGATGCGGGCTACTCGATCGACGCCGAGAGCGTCGAGCCGCGCACGGAGTAAGCTCGGCCCGGTGCGGATCGATCGGCGGCGTTGCGCGTTAGGCCGGAAGGTGCGAGGAAGCCCCGGTCCAACGCAACGTGCTGCGCTTCTGACATGCTGACGATCGTCACCATACTTACCTGCCTCGGGGCGCTTTTCCTGCTGGTACGTCCGCGCGTCATCGCGTCCGACTATTGGCGCGCGACGGTGACGCCGCTCGCCTCCATCATCGGCTCGGGCTTTTTGGTCTCCGTTCCGATCCTGCGCGACGTGGTCGGCCAGTGGGCCGTGATCCCCATGATCGGCCTGCTCACCGTCGCCTATCTCATCGGCGCCGCAATCCGCGACAACATCGCACACGTCGAGCCGCTCGTTCAGGACGGCGACGCCGCCGCGCCGGTGACCGCGGCTGAGCGCCTCTCCCATCTCGCGCTGTCGTTCGCCTATTTCGTATCGGTGGCCTACTACCTGGTGCTGTTTGCGACCTTCCTGCTCAAGTCCCTGGGCGTGGAGGATGCGCAGGCAGCCAAGCTGATCGTCACCGGCATGCTGCTCGCCATCGCCGTCATCGGAGCCTGGCGTGGCTTCCATGCCATCGAGGGGCTGGAGATCTACGCCGTCTCCATCAAGCTGGCGGTGATCGCGGCCCTCCTCGTGGCGCTTTTGATCTTCGATGCGCTCGCTTTCGCCGGTGCCGGCCGCGCGAACGGCGAGATCGCGGGCCATTTCGACATTGCCGACCTCCCCATCCTGATGGGGTTGCTCATCTTGGTGCAGGGCTTCGAAACCTCGCGCTTTCTGGGCGCCGACTACCCGGCCGAGCTGCGCATCCGGACCATGAAGTCGGCGCAGCTGCTCTCCGCGGCCATTTACATCGCGTTCTTCCTCCTGATGATCCCGCTGATGGGCGCCGACAGCCAGGAGTCCGGGGTCGCGGCCATCGTCGACATGGTGCGGCCCGTTGCCCTGGTGCTGCCCCTGATGATCACCATCGGCGCGCTCGCCAGCCAGTCGAGCGCCGCCGTCGCCGACGCGATTGGTGCGGGCGGCCTTTTGCACGACATCACCAAGGGACGCATTCCGGTCCGCTATACCTATCCGTGGATCGCGGGCATCTCCGCCATCGTCACCTGGGAAACGGATGTCTTCAGTCTGATCACGCTCGCCTCGCGCTGCTTTGCGCTCTACTACGCGCTGCAGTGTTGCGTGGCGGCGCTCAGCACCAACAGGCGCGGCCTGCGCTGGCACGCGGCAGGCTATGCGCTTTTGATGCTGCTGTGCGCCGCGATCGTCATATTCGGAACGCCGGCGGAAGGTGGTTGAGCCCCGCGTCACGGTGCCGCGATAAACGCCACGCTGTCGATTAAGCTCCTGTGTTTCCGCGTGTTTACCAGAGGCGGGGGGCCGGCAAGTCCCAACGGAACATTGCAATTGGGCACCGCTTGCTAGAAGAGGTGCCCTTGTAGCGCTCGCGTAGCAAAGGACAGAGCGATGGACCGGCTTTTTCGCAATCTCGGATTCAAGATTCATTTCGGCGTCTATGTGGCGGTGAACCTGCTTCTTCTCGCCGTCAATCTTCTGACGACCCCCAACATCCTGTGGTTCTACTGGCCGCTGCTCGGCTGGGGCATCGGCATCATCGCGCACGGCGCCGCCGTCTCCTATTCGAGCTCCCGCCGTTTGCCCGCGCGCGCCACTCCGCGGCACGCTTAGGAAGTTCGAGCGCACGCTCAATCGCGCAGCCGTCCCATGCGGCGGATGCGGTCGGTTAGCACCTGCATGATCCGTAGCGCGAACGCGGGCTCCTCGCGCACGAGGGCGTGAAACATCGCCTTGTCGATGACGGCGACCTCGGTCGCCTCGGCGGCCAAGGCCGCGGCGCTACGCGGCCCTTCGTCGATCAGGGCCATCTCGCCGAAGATGCCGCCCGGCCCCACGCTCTCGAGCACCGTGCCGAACGTGATCACGTCGACGTGCCCCGAGCGCACGACGTACAGGCAGTCGCCGGTGTCGTCCTCCAGGAAGATCCTCTCGCCCGCATCGAAACGCCGGAACGGCACGCCCCGCCGCGTCAGCCAGTCGAACTCGAACGGTGTCTCGGTCATGACTTTGCGAAATAGTCGGCAATTAAGCGCTCATAGATGCGCGTCAGCGTCTCCAGGTCGGCTAACGGCACGCGCTCGTCCACCTGATGGATGGTCGCGTTGACGAGCCCGAACTCGACGACGGGGCAGAAGTCCTTGATGAAGCGCGCATCCGACGTGCCCCCCGTCGTTGTCAGCTTGGCGGCGTGTCCGGTCACCTCGCGCACGGCCGCGGCCATGGCGTCGACCAGCGGCCCCGGCTTGGTGAGGAACACGTCGCCCGTACCTTGGAACGTGAGCGAGAATTCGGCGCCAACCTCCTTGGCCGCCGCTTTGCAGCAGGCGGTGATCAGCGCTTCGATTTTCGCGCGCCCATGCGTGTCGTTGTAGCGGACGTTGAACAGGGCGCGCGCCTGACCGGGGATGACGTTGGTCGCCGTGTTGGGCACCGACACGACGGTCACAGCGATGTGCGAGGGCTGGAAGTGCTTGGTGCCGTCGTCGAGCTTCAAGGCCGCTAAGCGGTCGATCATGCGCGCGAGCTTCGGGATGGGGTTGTCGGCGATGTGCGGGTAGGCGGCGTGGCCCTGCTTGCCCTTGATAACGAGCTCGCCGTTGAGGCAGCCGCGCCGGCCGATCTTGATCTCATCGCCGACGGCGCCAAGGCTCGACGGCTCGCCCACGACGCAGGCATCGAGCGTTTCGCCGCGCGCTTGCAGCCAGTCGAGCAGTTTCAGCGTGCCGTTGATCGCCGGCCCCTCCTCATCGCCCGTGATGAGGAACGAGATCGCGCCCTCGGGCTTGCCGCCGTGCCGGGCGAGGTGGCGCAGCGCGGCTGCGATGAAGCAGGCAATCGCCCCCTTCATGTCGACTGCGCCGCGCCCGTAGAGCACGCCGTCGCGGATCTCGGCTGCGAACGGCGGCACCGTCCAGGCGGCCTCGTCGCCCGGCGGCACCACGTCGGTGTGTCCGGCAAAGCAGAGGTTTGGCCCCTCTGCGCCGATGCGCGCATAAAGGTTCTCCACGTCCGCGGTGCCGGCAGCTGAGAACGTCATGCGGTGGCAGGAAAAGCCGGCGCTTTCGAGCACGTCCTGCAGCAGCGTCAAGGCGCCGGCTTCCTTCGGCGTCACGCTTTCGCAGCGGATCAGCGCTTGGGCCAAGGTGACGGGATCGGTCGATGTCATCGTGCGTGCCTCACTGCGCCGCCACGGGCTTGGCACTTCCCGCGCCCACCAGATCCTGCGTCAGCTGAATCTTCTGCCAGATCTTGCTCGACATGTTGGCCGTGAGCTGCTCCAGCCCGCGCGTGGTGTCGATGGTGACGGGGTCCTTGGTCGCTTGTGCATAGAGCGCTGCAATCTTGGCCGCGAGCGACAGCATCTCCGAGCAGTAGTCGAGATAGCGCGTCAACTCGTAGGGCGTGAGGGACCGCTCCGGCGATGAGGTCGTCCGCGGGTTGACGATCCGGCTCGGATCCTTCGTCAGCTGATGCATGTCGACGACGTGAATGATCGATTGCAGCTGATGCAACTCTGAAAGCGCGCGCTGGCGCTTCCAGCGCGACTCGAGCGTGGCCAGGAAGAACATGCCCGCCCCAGTCAGAACAAGCGTGTTCACGGCGGCCTCGATGCCCTGCAGCACGCCATAGAGGTTCTCATCTGCCCCGCGCTTCACATCGATGAGGGTGGCGACGTAGCCGAAGAGCGCGATGCCGAGGACGAGGACCAGCCCGATGCCGGCGCGCAGGGCCAAGTTGGGCTTGGCCGCCGCCGCGGTCTTCGCCTTGCTGGCCTTCGCGATGCCGACGAGCTCCACGCATACCTTCGACAGCCCCGAGCCGGGAAAGCGGTCGCAGATGCGCTGTTGCAGCTTCTCGAGCGTGGCGATGATCTTGTCGGGGTTCAGCGTGCGGTACATGGCCGGCGAATTTATAGACGTCCTGCTAAGAAACAATGGCGGTGTGCTCCTCGTTGCACGCGCCTTTGGCCTCGCGGCATCGCTGCCCGAGGGTTTGAAAGAAAAAGACCAGGGAGCGGGGCGGGTCTGGCCCATCACTTTGGTCGAGAAATGGATGCGGCC
>CAYUBZ010000187.1:0-3671 GCA_964443205.1 uncultured Hyphomicrobium sp.
AGCTGGCGGGCCTCAACGCCCCGGGCATCGTCGCAACGGTGCTGGGCGCGCTCGGGGTCAATCATCAGCCTGCCCGCCTAGTCGGAGAACTGGGTCTTCACTAACCGTCGCCGCTTCGGATCAAAGCGCCAGAGGCGAGCGGCGGCGATTCCTCCACAGCCGCCACGGTTCCAAACACTGCCAGACGACGAGGCTCGGCACGCCCGTCACGATTTCTCTGGCACGCCTCAAGAGGGACAGGCCGAGGACAACTTGCGGCGACAAACCGAAGAGAGCACCCGCAACGATGTAGCCCCCCTCCTGCACACCAGCCGCCCACGGTACGACGAACGCGGCTGTGCGCAGCGCATAGACCATGCTCTCTATGACGAGGGCATCGGCGACGCTCACGGGATGCCCCATGAACCATAGGCCGGCCCAGGTCTCGCCGGCGCTGATAAGCCAGGCGGCGAGGTGGAGGGCGAAGTTGGCCATTACGCGCTTGGGATGACGGTACGTCTCCTGGATCGCCGCATGTATGCCGACGGCGTCCGACAGGCTCCCCCACGCTCGCGTCCAGCCCAGCCGCTCGGGCAGCGTCTCGAGGAAGCGGAAGAGGCCCCGGTGCTGAGCGACAATGAAGCCCGCGATGCCCGCGGTGCAGATTGCCAACCCGAGGGCGAGCCACCACCCCGTCGCCTCGCCTGGCCGCTCGGCGATGAGGATCGCCACGCCGAGGAACGTAAAGACGAGTTGACTTGCCAGCTCCATGGTCAGATCGACGACGGTCACGGCGGCCGCCATGCCGAGCGGCACCTGGTGGACCGTGAGCTCGCGTACGGCCACGGCCTCGCCGATTGCCGGCACCACGGCGAGGAGATTGGCCGTGCTGTCACGCAGCCAGCGCACCCACAACAGCAGGCGCGTCGCGTTGGGCGGCGGCGCGGCGAAGAGGGCGCGCCAGGCAAGCGCGCACAGGATGAGCGAGACGAAATAGACGGCCGAGATGGCGAGCATCCCCTGCCAGCCGGCGCTGAGGAACGCCTCGCCGACCTGCTCCAGACCGAAATGCAGAACGAGCCATACGCCGAAGGCGACGCCGACCAGGGCTGCGAGCGTTAATCCTAATCTCACCGTCCCTCACCCGACGATCTTATCTGCGTTCTCATCGCCCCCTCCGCTCTTGGCCGCGGCGCCCGCCTCGGCCGCCATCAGCTTGCGATAGGCTTTGATGCTGAACGCCTCATTGCCCCAGTACACGCGAGTGCCGAATAGCCCGGCGGCCCACGCAAGAAAGCACACGCACTCGCGCAGTGGAACAAGCCACGGCTCGCTTTGTCCCGCGACGCGAAAGCTGCGGCGCACCTGCAAGTGCAGAAGGATGCGCAAGGTCATCTCGGCGCCGAGGACGCCGAGCCCGACGAGGCTCGGTTGCGGTAGCAGAAGCAGGGCGAGCAGGGGCAACGGACAGGTGACCACCGACATGAACTGGTCGAGCGGACGGCAGGCGCGCTCGGAGCGCTGCCAGCGCACCTCGTGACGGAACATGTCCCAAAAGCTGCGCTCGGCGACGACGGTATCGCAGGCATAGGGGGAGAGAACGACCTGCCAACCGTTGCGGCTGACGAGGCGTCCCATCGAGAAGTCCTCGGCCAGGCACTGGGCCAAATGCTCAAAGCCACCGATGGCCTCGAGCGGCTGGCGCCGCACGGCGCTCAACGCTCCGAACACGAAATCGATGCCGCGCAGTTGGGCGTCCACGACCACGGAGGGCACGAACCAATCGTTGATGTAGAGCGCGCCGAATCTGGCGGCCGCCCCGCCGACGGCCCAACCTTTGTAGATCGAAGCCACGGCCCCGACCGAAGGCTCGGCGAAGGGAGCGGCCATGCTGGCGAGGCAATCGCGATCGACGCGCACATCGGCGTCGGACAGCACAATGATGTCGTGGCGCGCGCTTCGGTAGATGTTGGCGAGGTTGGCGGCCTTGCGGTTGGGCCCTGCGAGCGTGCCATCGATGACGAGGCGCAGGTCGCGATCGGGAAACTCGGCGATGAGGCGCCGCACGACTGCCACCGCCGGATCGTCCTCGCTATGCGCCCCGAAAATGACCTCATAGCTGGACCAGTCCTGCTCGCAGAACGAGCGAAGACAGTCATAGAGATAGGGCGCGTCTCCGTGGACCGGCTTCAGGACGGAAACCGATGGGCGCCACCCGTCAATGCGTGCCGGCCGTTCCTTGAACCGCCGGACCGAGCGCAACGCCAACGCCAGGTAGGCCAGGGCCCCGGCTCCGACGAGAACCCCGACGATCTGCATGGTGGAGAGAACCAAGATCGGCATGATGGACAATAAGGCTCATCGAATGCCGCAGGAACAAGACTGTGCCGCCATAGGGTAAAGACTGCGCGCTCCGAGGCCCATCAGTGCGTGGCCGCCATGCCTTGGACGGCGCCGCGGAACGGCATGGGGCGCAGCTTCAAGCCCTCGATCTTTGCCCTTACAGCCGGGCTGACCAGCGCGGCGAACTCCTCGATCGCTTGGTAATGGGCGGGAAGGTTATCGACGCCTTGCCAGCGCCGCGCGGCCGGATGGCAATAGAGCTCCGTCACGCCATCGGGAACATGGTCGAGATACCGCAACATGCGGGATTCGACCATGGCGCCGCTATCATTGACGCCGAAGACCTGGTCGTTGCGAGGCAGGCCGGCCGATGCCAGCTTGCGATGCATCGATCGCGTCAGGGCAGAGTAGAAGAGCCAGCAGCCGAGGCGCTGAAGCGGGCGATCGCCCATTGCGGCATAGGACTGGCGAAACGGCTCGACGGGGAAGCGAACCGGCGGAAACCCGTAAGCCGGGGCCATCTGCGCGATGGCATCCACCACGACCGGGTGCATGTGGAAGTGCTGATGACCATTGACGTGGTCGAGCGGCAAGCCCGTCTCGCGAAAACGATCGAACTGCGCCCTGATCTCGGCGGTGGCCTGGCGGCGCAGCGCGGAGGAGAAGAAGAGCGCCGTGCCGAAGCGCACAGGATCGTCGAAGAAGCGCCCATCCGCTCCGACTAGGCCCGGAACCTGATCGGGAGGAAGAACCGGCCGACCATCGACGAGCGTCAGGTGCAGCCCGACACCGAGGGATGGCAGAGAGCGTGCACGCTCCACCGCATCCTTCCAAGCGGGCGCCCCAACCATGAGGCTTGCTGCCGAGAGGATTCCGCGCCGCGACCCCGCCTCGACGGCCTCGTTCACCGGCACCGACAGTCCGAAGTCATCGGCCGTCACGACAAGCGCCTTCACGGCAATTCCCTTCCTCAGCGGCGCCACCAACGCTTGAGCGGACTGGCCCAACCCCCGAGCGGCTTCCGGTTTGCTCGGATAGCATGCGGATCGTGAGATTTGAAAGCTAGGCGAAGATTTGGAGTTAGCCTTCGCCAATCTTCATTGTCGGACGCGCCACGGGCTTCGTGACGTCAACGGTGTGGCCGCCACAGGCGAACTTGGGCGCAATCGCGCTCAGTTGGCGCCGCATGCTCGCCTCCTGACCACCGTTTCGGCACCTTGCGAGCCCCGTCCGAACACGATAGAGACGGCCTTCCCACGTGGGAAGAGATGGGGCGTAGCCAAGTGGTAAGGCAGCGGACTTTGATTCCGCCATACCCAGGTTCGAATCCTGGCGCCCCAGCCAATCGC
>CAYUBZ010000187.1:3771-5026 GCA_964443205.1 uncultured Hyphomicrobium sp.
GATCCGAGCTGCTTGACGGAGCCGCCGATATCGTCCGCGGTGCGGTTGAGCTCCGCGTTCTCGCGAAATTTCTGCCAGCGCTTCTCCAGATCGGCCCATTCGTCCTGAGCCTCCATCGAGCCAAGATGGATCTTGAGCTTGATCTCGTCACGGATGCGCTTGAGGTCGTCGGTGAGCTTTTGCAGATCTGTCATGGTCGTTGTCCTTCGGATGGCGCCCGGCCGCGCACTCTCGAGCTGTTGGGCGCAGCAAGCCAACAAGATGAGCCTAAACGCCGGTTTAATGCGACCGTAGCAATGCGGCGGCAGGCGGCTTTGACCGGCGTCAATGGATCTTTGCGTGCCCCGCCGGCGCGGCGCGACGGGCCCGACCGATTTTGATATCGCCCGTTTTTGTTGGCTCCGTCCGCTTCACCGAGGGCTCCGTGCGGCCGGTGACGTTTGCAGCGGGGGAGGACGGGCAACAGTCGGCGGCGCTTCTTCGGCGCCATTCTGGACATCGTGGTAGGGCCAACCTAGAGTCGCTCCGGGCAGTACGGGAGGGGGGCCTCCCAATAGAGAGAAGCGTTGTATTTCAGCGCATTGGGGGGAGTTCGGCACATGGCCGCGGGCGCGGGGGAAAGGGTCAATCTGAATGCGCTCCCGAGGATGGTTCGGTGGTACAGCCCGAGCCACCTGATCAGCACGGGTTGGCGGTCCGTCGTCTCGGAGATCTTCGGCCAGTATGCCGACCAGCGCATCATGCAGGCGACCATCGACGGCTTTACGCCCGAGATGATCCAGCAGGTCGTCGCCCGCGACAACTACTCGGATGCGCGCGATCTGGGTGACGGCAACACGGTTTGGGTCGACTACGTCGCCGACTTGGGGGACGGCTTCGACTCCACCTACGCGATCGCCTCGTTGATCAGCGCGCCGAGCCTCGACGTCAAGGGCGCGGGCACGCTGCCCGCGGGGCGGCTGCTCATCATGGGCGGCGACCAGGTCTATCCTTATCCAACGCGCAAGGACTATCGCGAGCGCTTCGCATTTCCCTACAAGACGGCGCTTCCGCCTACATCGGATGGAAAGTGGCGCCGGCGGTTGTACGTCATTCCCGGCAATCACGACTGGTACGACGGGCTCAACTCCTTCGACTTCATGTTCTGCAAGGCCCGCTTCGGGGAGGCGGAGGAGAATAAGATCGGCGGATGGCTTTGCCCGCAGCACCGCAGCTACTTTTCGATCCGTCTGCCGCACAACTGGTGGATCTGGGG
>CAYUBZ010000188.1:0-5018 GCA_964443205.1 uncultured Hyphomicrobium sp.
AGCGGCTCGAGCACGCCGCCGATGCCGGCGCCGCCGGAGATGTGGCAGTTCTTGCCGATCTGCGCGCAAGAGCCGACGGTGGCCCAGGTGTCGACCATGGTGCCTTCATCGACGTAGGCGCCCAAGTTCACGAACGACGGCATCAGGACGACGTTGGGGGCGATGTAGGCCGAGCGGCGCACGATACAGCCCGGCACGGCGCGAAAGCCTGCGCGCCGGAAGTCGTCCGGCGTCATGCCGGCGAGCTTGGAGGGCACCTTGTCCCACCACGTGGCGCCGCCCGGGGCGCCGGAAATGGCCGTCATGTCGTTCAAGCGGAACGACAGCAGGACCGCCTTCTTGATCCATTGGTTGACCGTCCAGCCGCCGGCCGTCTTCTCGGCGACGCGAATGGCGCCCTTGTCCAGCAGATCGAGAGTTGCCTCTACCGTATCGCGGATGACCCCTGTCGTGCCCGGATTGATGCCCTGGCGCTCCTCCCACACGGTGTCGATGGCGCTCTGCAGCTGGGGGATGTCGTTGGTGGTCATGCGCGTGGACCTTAGCATTTGAGTTGGCGGCTTGCCGCCTTGTGGCCCGCGTCGGCTGGGGTGTCAATCCAACTTGAAATTTGGCCACGGCAAGTTAAGTGCGGCGCTTCAATTGGATACGCGGCGTTAAACTCCGATAGCCATACTCGCACTTCTTAGGGCGGGACGCGTTAGTAGGAAAGGTTGCGTTGTGTTGCAGAGTGAGCAAGCCGGCGTGGTCACGAAGGGACCATGGCTCGGCCGCGACGGTTTCGTCGCAGAGACGGCGGTGCAGTTCGACAGGGTCAATGCCACGATTGCGCGGCTCGAGCGCGAGATGGAGAAATCCCGGCAGGCGCTGGCCGAGATGGCCGAGGAATCGAACCGGGCGCGGCGGTTTCAGGCCTTCGAGGAGACCTTAAAGAACTCGAGGGACTACAAGATCACCGACATGCAGCGAGGGTACCGGGATCTGAAATCCCGTCTCGATGCGATCGAGGGCGACAAGAGCACCTTCGTCGGGCTGACCTACAAGTCGTTCGATGCGATCGACAAGAAGCTTGCCGAGCTGGCGGCCTTGCAGGCGCAGTTCGAGAAGTCGGAGCGCAACGTTCGCCGCAACGCCATGCTGCTCGCCGCCGCTGCCGTAGTGGCCGTCATCGCGGTTGCCGCGCACTTCGTTTAGAGAAACGCCTCGATCAGCCGCTTCGCCTGCGCGCTGTCCCAGGCGGCCGGGCCGATCAGGCGCCCGATCTCGCGCCCGCTCGAGTCGATGAGGATCGTTGTCGGCATGCCGATCACCTTGAGCTTGGTGCCGTCGCGCGCCGTCGGGTCGGCGAAGAGCTTGAGCGTGTTGATACCGTTGTCCTTGAGAAACTTGCGCGCACCCTCGAGGCCCGCCTTGTCGACAGCGAGCGCCACGACCTGGAACTTGTCGGACCCGAGCTGCTTTTGCAGCCGGTCGAGCGCCGGCATCTCCTCGCGGCAGGGCGCGCACCAGGTCGCCCACAGGTTCAAAAGCACGACCTTGCCCCGCCAGTCCTTGAGACTGACCTCTTTGCCCTCGCCGTCGAGAAATGTGATGTCGGCCAGCGCCGCCGGCGTCTTCTTGAAGACGAAGGTGGTCATGGGCCCGGTGGTGAGCGCGTTGGGACCGGTTTTGCCGGCTTGCTGCGCGCTTCCCGAGCGAGGACTTTCGTTGTCAGGCCGGCCCAGCATGACGTATACCGCCGCGAAGGCCGCCAGCGCCGACAGCGCGGCCAGCCACAGATACCTGGCGAGCGGGCTCATGGCCTTCGCCTTCGATGTCCAGTCGCCCATGACCCTACTTTCGCCGAGACCGGCCCGCCGACGGAGCACGACCCCGTGACCGACAAGCCTTCGAACCGGATGTGGGGCGGCCGTTTTGCGGCCTCGCCCGCCGAGATCATGGAGGAGATAAACGCCTCCATCGGCTTCGACAAGCGGCTGGGGCCCCAGGACGTGCGCGCCTCCAAGGCGCACGCGGCGATGCTGGCCGCTCAGGGCATCATAACCAAGGCCGACGCCCGCGAGATTCTCAAAGGCCTCGACCAGGTTCTGGCCCTGATCGAGAGCGGCGGGATGGACTACAAGCGCGCGCTCGAGGACGTGCACATGAACGTCGAGAGCCGCTTGAAGGAGCTGATCGGGACGCCGGCGGGGCGCCTGCATACGGCGCGCTCGCGCAACGACCAGGTGGCGACCGACTTCCGTCTTTATGTCCGCGAGCGCATCGATGCGCTGGATGCCGCACTTGCGCGTCTGCAGCTGGCGTTCGCGCGCAAGGCGGAGGCGTATGCGGCGACCGTCATGCCGGGCTTCACGCATCTGCAGCCGGCGCAGCCGGTGACCTTCGGCCACCATCTGCTGGCGTATGTGGAGATGCTGGCGCGCGACCGCGGCCGGTTTGCCGACGCGCGGGCCCGGCTCAACGAGTGTCCGCTGGGGGCGGCGGCGCTGGCCGGCACCTCCTTTCCCATCGACCGCGACATGACGGCAGATGCGCTGGGCTTCGACAGGCCGGCCGCCAACTCGCTCGACGCCGTCTCCGATCGCGACTTCGTGCTGGAGACCTTGGCGGCGGCGGCCATCACGGCGGTGCACCTGTCGCGCTTCGCCGAGGAGGTCGTGCTGTGGGTCACGCCCCAGTTCGGTTTCTTGCGGCTGTCGGACAAGTTCACCACCGGCTCCTCCATCATGCCGCAGAAGCGCAACCCGGATGCCGCCGAGCTGACGCGCGCCAAGGTCGGGCGCATCGCGGCGGCGTTCCAAGCCGTGCTGATCGTCATGAAGGGGCTGCCGCTCGCCTACTCCAAGGACATGCAGGAGGACAAGGAGGCGGCCTTCGATGCGCTCGACAGCCTAGGCCTGGCGGTCGCCGCCACCACCGGCATGGTCGACGACATGGAGCCCGATCCTAAAGCCATGCTGGCCGCGGCCGGCGGCGGCTACGCGACCGCGACGGACCTGGCCGATTGGCTGGTGCGCGTCCTCAAGCTGCCGTTCCGCGAGGCCCACCACGTGACGGGCCGCATTGTGGCGGCGGCGGAAGCGGAAAAATTGCCGTTGGAAAAGGTGCCGCTGAAGGCCATGCAGGCCGTGGAGCCAGGCATAACGGCCGATGTTTTCTCGGTTTTGAGCCCGGAAAAGTCGGTTGCCAGCCGTAAAAGCTATGGGGGAACTGCGCCACAGAACGTGCTCAAAATGGCGCGTTCCTGGCGGAAGCGGTTGGAAAAGGCCCCCCGCAAGCGCTAGAAGGGACCTGTTGGCTTGGCGCCCACCCTGCCCGATAGGCGCGGGGTGCAAGCGCGTGCAGCGAAAACCGGTCGGTCGAGAATTATGTTCGTAAGCTTGACACCGCGGAGCATTGGCGCCGGTCTCGTGATGGCCGGGCTTTGCCTTGGTCTCGGCATGGGGCTCGCCGCCTGCGGCGTGCGCGGCTCGCTCGATCCTCCGCCCGCCGCCAAGGCTGCCGGGACCGCGACATCCGCCGAAGCCGCCGGCACCCAGCCCGATTCCGCGGCACCGCCCAAGCCGCACGATGGCTTCATCCTCGATCCGCTGATTCGCTAGTGTGATGATCGAGAAATTCGCCTGAGCGCGACGCTCGTGCGAATCTGGGCTAAGAGCCCCCCATGCATCACTTTCATTACAAGGGTGGAGTCCTCCACGCCGAGGACGTGAGCCTTGCGCAGCTCGCCGCCGAGGTCGGCACGCCGTTCTATTGCTACGCCACGGCGACTCTCGAGCGCCACTACCGGGTGCTGGCCGAGGCCTTCGCCGGCCAGAACGCGCTCATCTTCTACGCCGTGAAGGCGAACTCGAACCAGGCGGTGCTGCGCACGCTTCAGCGTCTCGGCGCCGGCATGGACGTCGTCTCCGAAGGCGAGCTGCGCCGCGCGCTTTCGGCCGGCGTGCCCGCCGGCAAGATCATCTTCGCCGGCGTCGGCAAGACGCGAGCGGAGATGGCCTTCGCGCTCAAAGAGGACATCCTCGGCTTCAACGTCGAGAGCGAGCCCGAGCTCATGGCCTTGAGCGAGGTCGCAAGCAGCATGGGCCGCACCGCGCGCATTGCGCTGCGCGTCAACCCCGACGTCGACGCCAAGACGCACGCCAAGATCGCGACGGGGAAGGCGGAGAACAAGTTCGGCATCCCGTACCGGTCCTCGCCGCGGCTCTATGCGCAGGCGCGCACGCTGCCCGGCATCGCGGTCGCCGGCATTCATATGCACATCGGCAGCCAGATCACGGATCTGGAGCCGTTCCGCAACGCGTTCCGCCTGATGCGGGAGCTGGCCGAGGCGCTCTTGCGCGACGGCCACAAGCTCGAGCACCTCGACATCGGCGGCGGCCTAGGCGTGCCCTATACCTCCGACGGCGACGTCGCCCCGCCGCCGACGGCCTACGCGGCCGTCGCCAAGGAAGCCCTCGGCGATCTGGGGCTGAAGCTGATCTTGGAGCCCGGCCGCATGATCGTCGGCAACGCCGGCGTGCTGGTGACGCGCGTGCTCTATGCCAAGGAGGGCGTCGACAAGACGTTCACCGTCGTCGACGCCGCCATGAACGATCTCATCCGGCCGACGCTGTACGAGGCGCATCACGAGATCTGGCCGGTCGCGCAGGAGAAGGGCGGCATGCCGCCCGTCGTGCAGGACATCGTCGGCCCCGTGTGCGAGACGGGCGACTACCTGGCGCTGGAGCGCAAGCTGCCCCCGTTCGAGCCGGGCGATCTCTTAGCCGTCATGACGGCCGGCGCCTACGGGGCGGTGATGTCGTCGACCTACAATACGCGGCTCTTGGTGCCGGAAATCCTGGTCAAGGGCGAGAGCGCGTGCGTCGTGCGCCCGCGGCAGAGCTACGATCAGCTCATCGGCCTCGACCGCATGCCCGATTGGCTTGCGTGAGCGCGGGGTCTCTTGACGCGCGCGTGGTTCGTCGGCATATAGGCGCGCATGGATCGACTGTCACAGCTACGACTTAGCTTACGCT
>CAYUBZ010000189.1:0-4984 GCA_964443205.1 uncultured Hyphomicrobium sp.
GAATGCCCACATAGGGAGCAAACGATGAAGTCGCTTTTCACCGCTCTTTTGATTGCGTGCGCGCTCTTCGCGCTCGGTGGGCCCGCCACGGCGGCCAGCCTCACCTCCGGCAAGAAGCTGGAGGTCAACGTCGATCCCGCCAAGGTTACCGAGGAGACGGCGGCGTTGTGGGACCGGTTCGGCGGGTGGTGCGCCATCGCCGAATGGCATCCCGCAATAAAGTCGTGCGAGGAGATCAAAGAGGGGGACGATACCTACCGTCTGCTGACGCTTGCCGACGGAGCGACGATCAAGGAGAAGCTGCTTGACCGATCAGGTTTGAGCTACCGCTACGCGATCATCGAGAGCCCGCTGCCGGTCAAGAACTACGAGGCGCAGTTTTCCATCGTGCCCGATGATGACGACGAGGACGAGGTCAACGTCGTCTGGGCCGCCACCTACGACGCGGCCGACGGCAAGGACGACAAGGAGGCGCGCAAGACCATCGACGGCATCTTCAAGGATGGGATCAAGAACATCGAGACGATGATCGGCGCCAACGGCGACGATGACAACGACAAGAAAGACGGCAAGGATTGAGGCGCACCTCTATTTCGGGTGATTGCGGAACTCAGGGCTCGCGGACCAACCCGCGGGCCCTTTCTACGTCACCTGCGATGCGAAGGCACATACGGCATCGGCGGCGGCGGCAAGGTTGCCGGCGCGCGTAAATCCGCTGCCGCCGCGGGGTCCCAGGTCGTGGTCCCCATCTCCCGCCCAATGCAGGCGGATCGCCGGCGCCAGCTTGTATCCCTCGACCTCGGCCCGGTTGCCGAACGGATCGCGCTCGCCTTGCACGATCAGTGCGGGGCACTGCAGGTCCTGCAGGTGGGCGGTGCGCAGGTTGTCGGGCTTGCCCGGCGGATGGAAGGGGTAGCCGAGGCACACGAGGCCGGCGATGGCGCCATCGTCGAAAAGTGTATCGGCTGCGAGGCTGGCGACCCGTCCGCCCATGGACTTGCCGCCGATCAGCAGCGCCTGGCCGGCGGGCAACCGGGAGCGCAGCGTGGCGACCGCCGCAACGTATTCATCGACGAGCCGCTCCGCTTTCGGCGGCGGCCGGCGCTTTCCGTCCTCCCGCCGCGCCGCCATGTAGGCGAACTCGAAACGGGAGACGGCCAAGCCCCGCTCGGTCAGCAGACGCGTCATCGTCTCGAGAAAGGGGCTCGTCATCGGCGCACCCGCCCCATGCGTCAGCAGCAGGTGGCATTTGGCAGCGGGCGGGCCCTCGCTCCGGATCGTGCTCATGGAACTTCAATAAACTTTAACGCGCCTCGGTGGATCGGCAACAGCCTGCAAAAAGATTCTCTTGTGCGCGAAATCAGGCGGCTTCCGGGGGGTCGCTTTTTGGCCGAACAGGCCTAGTATCGCCTCCCAATTGCCACGCGATGGGGGAACCCGATGCGCCGCACAGGTCTTACTTGCACGATTGCACTATTGATCCTGGCACTGCTCGGCGGATCGGCGCCAGTTGGAGCCAAAGATCCCGCGCTCAAAGTACCGATTCCGGTCGCGGCGAAGCGGGACGCCGTTCCGGTGCCACCGTTGCCCCAAGCCAAGTCCGAGACGCGCGCGGACACCGAAAGGAAGAAGAAGGGGAAGGCGATCGCCAAGTATCTGTTCAGCGAGAAGAAGACCGCGGCCGCGCTCGCTCCCCGCGCTATCGGCTGGTACGCCAAGGGCTGCCTCGCCGGGGGCGTGCACCTGTCCGACGCCGGGCCGGCGTGGCAGACGATGCGCCCCTCGCGCAACCGCGAATGGGGCCATCCCAAGCTGATCAAGCTCGTGAAGCGGCTCGGCACGGAAGCGCAGAAGTATGACGGCTGGCCGGGGCTGCTCGTCGGCGACATCGCGCAGCCGCGCGGCGGCCCATTGATCACGGGCCATGCGAGCCACCAGGTCGGACTCGACGCCGATATCTGGCTCACGCCGATGCCGGACCGGATTTTGACGGTCAGGGAGCGCGAGGATATCGAAGCCACATCGATGCTCGACAAGACGAGCCTCGCCGTCGACCCGAAGGTCTTTACCTCCAAGCAGGTTGCGCTGATCAAGCGGGCCGCGTCCTACTCGGCGGTGGAGCGCATTTTCGTGCATCCGGCCATCAAGAAGGCGCTATGCAAGGCGGCCGGCAAGGACCGCAGGTGGCTCGCCAAGGTGCGCCCGCTGTGGGGGCACTACTACCATTTCCACATCCGCATCAGCTGTCCCAATGGCGGCTGCCGCCATCAGGCACCCGTGTCTGGCGACGACGGCTGCGGCAAGGAAGTCGACAACTGGCTGAAGGTGATCGCCAAGTCGTTAAAGAGGCCCAAGCCCAAGCCAGGTGTCCGGGTGATACCCGACAGCGAGCGGCGCATGATCAGGATGGAGCAGCTACCGGCCGCGTGCAACAAGGTGCTCGATGCCGCTCCGGCTCAATTGGCCGAGGAGGACCTTCCCTCGCCCAAGCCCGGGCAAACCACGGCGAAGAAATAAGGCTGCGGCTAAGCTGCGCTGATGCCGGTCGGCATCGGGCAGGCGACGCCGGTGCCACCGAGCCCGCAGTAGCCGTGCGGGACCTTCGCCAGGTATTGCTGATGGTAGTCCTCTGCGAAGTAGAACTCCGGCGCGGCGAGGATCTCGGTGGTGATCTGCCCGAAGCCGCTCTGCGACAGCATCTTCTGATAGGCGGCTTTCGACGCCTCGGCGGCGGCGCGCTGGGCATCGGTGAACGTGTAGATGCCGGAGCGGTACTGGGTGCCGGCGTCGTTGCCCTGCCGCATCCCCTGGGTGGGATCGTGACTCTCCCAGAACGTCTTCAGAAGCGTCTCGTAGCTGATGCGGCTGGGGTCGTAGACGACGAGGACCACCTCGTTGTGGCCGGTGAGCCCCGAGCAGACCTCCTGATAGGTCGGGTTGGGGGTCAGCCCGCCCGCATATCCGACGGCAGTGATCCAGATGCCGGACCCGAGGCTCCAGAACGTGCGCTCCGCCCCCCAGAAGCAACCCATGCCGAAGATCGCCTTCTCCGTGCCTTCCGGATAGGGCCCCTTGAGCGGGCGGGAGAAAATTTCGTGCTCCGCGGCGGTGGGGATCGGGGTGGAGCGGCCGGGAAGGGCCGTCTCGGCGGTCGGCATGACGGCCTTGGTCTTGCGGAAAAGCATGGGCATCACCTGGGCTTTGGATCGCTGTCGGCCCTGATATAGTGTGGGCCGAGGGAAGAGTGCAGGCCCACTTCGTCAGGTTGTCGTGAATTCGGGCGAAGGCAGTTAAGCGTTACAGGGGAGCGTCACCCATGGCCGATGCGATGGCAGCGACGGGGCAGAGCCCGGCGGTCTCGGCGGTGCCCAAGCCAGAGCAGACGGTCTACGCGGCGAGCGGCCCCCGCAAGTTGGCCTTCTCCTTCGCCTTCCTTCTGCTGCTGCCGTTCTTTGCCAGCCTGCCGGCCATGCTCTTCTGGCGCATCTCGCAGGGCCATTGGCTCGGCACGCTGGGGCTGATGGTGCTGGGCGTCGGGTTCGCGTTCATCATGTTCCTGGTCGTCGTCGAGCTCATGCGGTCGCTGCGGTCGCGGATCGAGCTCGGCGACACATCTGTCAAGATGACGCTGCCCTCAGGCCGCGGACCGACGCCAATCCTGCGCTACACGTCCCATGACATCCCCTACGATCAGATCAAGGCGGTGGAAACTCGCGGCGAGGTTTACGGCGGCTCGGTTGCGCCCGTGCTTCTCAAGGGCGCGCGGCTCATCTTGCAAGACGATAGCGTCGTCAAGCTCGGCTACGTGAGCGACGCCAACACCGACCCCTGCTTTCCGTTCCCCCAGATCGCCCAGCAGATCGCCGCGCGCGCCGGCGTTCCCGTGGACTACCGCGGCTGCGTGCGCCGCTCCGTCCAGAAAAAGTTTCTCGGCCTCAAGCGCGAGTTGATCGATGAGGCGGAAACCCCGGTCGGGGACTACGAGATGCTGGTGCTCAATTTGAAGCATCAGCGCTGGGTCATGCGGCTGATCTGGCTTCTCGTGGGGCTCGTCGTGCTCGGGATCGCGCTCGATATCATCTTCCCGCCGAGCAGCGGGCTGCCGCCGGCGCTCACCAGCCTCAAGGGCTTCGTCCTTCCCGCCGGGGTCGTCGGGGGCGGGGGCTAGCGCCCCCATCCGTTCCGCAGTCAGTTGATGTGGAGCTTCGTCTCGTCGCGCCGCCGGCCGAGAATGCCGCACACGAGCGCCAGAATACCGAACAGGACGGGTGCCGGCTCGTTCAGCAGGCTCATCACTAACGAGTCCCACACCCACGGCGCCGTGGCGTGCGAAACCGCCTCGCGTGCGCTGACGAGCGAGGCGGGCGCGATGACCTGCCAGAATCCGACGACGGTGGTCAAAGTGAATGGCTTGGTGCCGTTCAAAGCCGGCGTGGCGTCGGCCACCAGCGCGACGACGGCGACGAGAGCAAAGAGGCTGGTGAGAAAGCGCAGAACGGGCATCGGCAGCAGAGCTCCCTTGCTGGTCTCAAAGCCTGCGTGAGCTAAGGCGGAATGGCCCGATCACGCAAGAGTAGAATGTGCTCGCGTCTGGCGGCTAGCTCACGCCCAACGCCTTGTGCAGCTCTGTGAGCGTGGCGATCGCATCCTGACCGTTAAAGAGAAAGCCGTCGACGCCGGCCGCACGCAAGGCGGCCTCTGCCTCGCCCGGCCGGCCGGCCATTAGCACGCGCTGGGCGCCTGCCGCCTTCAGCGCCTTGGCGGCCGCTTGGCCTTCTTTAGCGTAGATCGCGTCCGAAGAGCACAGGCACGCGATGCGCGCACCTGACGCCTTGAAGGCTGTGCCCGCGGCCGCACCATCCGCGTAGCCGTCGCTGTTGAGGCCTTCGATCCCGCCCCCGGCCAGGAAGTTCCAGGCCCAGGTCGAGCGCGTGTTGTGCTCGACGATCGGGCCGAGGTTGGCCAGGAACACGCGCGGACGCGT
>CAYUBZ010000190.1:0-3176 GCA_964443205.1 uncultured Hyphomicrobium sp.
CGATGCCGGCGGTGGAGGCGACGATGCCCTTGGAGCCCATGCCGGCCTCGGTGAGGCCGACATGCAGCGCGTAGGCGCTGCGCTCGCTGAGCTTGGTGTAGACGCTGAGGAGATCCTGCACCGCAGAGACCTTGGCCGAGAGGATGATGCGGTCGGACCCGAGCCCCAGCTCCTCGGCGCGGGCCGCGGACAGAAGCGCCGATTGAACGATTGCCTCGTGCATGACCGCGCGTGCATCCTTAGGAGCATTAGAGCGCGCGTTCTCGTCCATCAGCCGCGTCAACAGCTCCTGGTCGAGCGAGCCCCAGTTGACGCCGATCCGCACCGGTTTGGCGAAACGCAGCGCGATCTCGATGATCTGTGCGAACTGGCGGTCCTTCTTGTCCTTGAAGCCGACGTTGCCGGGATTGATGCGATACTTGTCGAGCGCTTGTGCCGCGGCGGGGTTCTCGGCGAGCAGCGTGTGACCGATGTAATGGAAGTCGCCGACCAGCGGCACGCTCACGCCCCGGCGCGCAAGCCGGTCGCGGATGTGCGGGACCGCCTTGGCCGCCTCGTCGCGGTCGACCGTGATGCGCACCAGCTCCGAGCCGGCCCGGGCGAGCGCGGCAACTTGATTGACCGTCGCCTCGATGTCGGCGGTGTCGGTGTTGGTCATCGACTGCACGACGATGGGCGCGCCGCCGCCCACGGCCGCGTCCGCAACGGCAACGCGGTGAGACCGCCGCCTCGGCGCAATGAGATCGGTGGCCGAATCCGGCATGGCTATGCTCTTGCCCCTGATACCAGCTTGATACCAACGACTAACTAAGCCACCGCCCGGCTCTTGACCAGGGGAAGCCGCTCCGCGGCGCAGCTAGCGCCGCTGCCGCAGGCCCGCCGCGGTCAATGATAGCCCCGCCGCCAGCGACATGACGAGGACGATCGAGGGCCCGCCGGGCGAATCGAAGGCTGCCGAGAGCCACAGGCCCACCAGCACGCTCACGGCCGCGATGAGCGCGGTCAGCACCACCATCCGCTCGGGCGTGCCCGTCAGCGGACGCGCGGCCACGGCGGGGACGACGAGAAAGGCCATGACCAGGAGAATGCCGACGATCTTCATGGCCACCGCGATAGTGACGGCCAAGAGCACAGTAAAGATTGTGCGCACCCGCTGGCGGGCGACGCCCTCGGCCGCAGCCAGATCCTCGTGCACCGCGAGCCGCAAAAGCGGCTGCCATAGCCAGACGACAATCGCCAGGACGACGCAGCCGCCCACTATGATCCAGGCGATGTCCACGGACGTGATGGCGAAGACGTCGCCGAACAGGAACCCCATGAGGTCGACCGGCGCCCCCTTGATCATCGAGATAGCGATGACGCCGGCGGCGAGCGCTGCGTGGTGGAGGAGCCCGAGGACCGAATCGAGCGCGACGACCTCTTGGCGGCCGAACCAGACCAGGAGGAAGGCAATCACGATGGCGACGACGAGGACGCCCAGCGTGAGGTCCACCTGCAGCGCAAAACCCAATGCGACGCCCAACAGGCTCGCCTGCGCAACGGTCTCGCCGAAATAGGCCATGCGTTGCCAGACGACGAAGCATCCGAGCGGGGCAGCGACGATGGCAAGCCCCAGGCCGGCAAGAAGCGCGCGGACCAGAAAGGGCTCAAGCACGCTTGCTCCCTCCAGGCGCTGGATCTTGCGCCGCCGCGTGCTCCTGCGCGGGATGCGGCAGACCGGAAATGTCGTGGCTGTGATCGTGGTGATGGCGATAGATGGCGAACGCGCGGGCGGCTTCGTCGCCGAACAGCCGCACATAGGCGGGGTGCTTTGCAACCGTCTCCGGCACGCCCGAGCAGCAGACATGCCGGTTGAGACAAATGACGCGGTCGCTGCGTGCCATGACGATGTGCAGATCGTGCGACACGAGCAGCACGCCGAACCCGCGATCGTCGCGCAGCCTCCCGATCAGGTTGTAGAGCTCGGCCTCACCGGTGTAGTCCACGCCCTGCACCGGCTCGTCGAGCACGAGGAGATTGGGCGCGCGCAAAAGCGCGCGGGCGAGCACGACGCGCTGCAGCTCGCCGCCCGAGAGCTGGCTGAGCTGCTGATGGCGCGTGGAGCTCGCGTTGACCTCGGCAAGGATCGCCGCGGCCCGGTCAGGCGTCTCCTTGCCGCCCAGGATCAAGAAGCGCTCGACCGTCATCGGTATGACGGCGTCGACGTCGAAGCGTTGCGGCACATAGCCGATGCGCAGGTCCTTGCGGCGCAGCACCTCGCCGCGATCGGGGCTCTCGAGGCCGAGCAGCACGCGCACCAGCGTCGTCTTGCCGGCGCCGTTGGGCCCGATGAGGGTGACGATCTCGCGCTCGCAGATGTCGAGGTCGATGCCGGTCAGCAGCTCGCGACCGTGGCGGGTGACGCCAAGCCCGCGTGCGGAGATGAGTGCGTTGCGGTCAAAGGGGGCGGACATTTCCTCGCGCGGTTGCGGTGCGCATCCGTGCCCGCAGCTCACACCGTGAGCGTGCTCCGGGTTATGACCTGGGACGTGGCTGCGCGCACCTGTTGCGGCCGGTGCCACTCGCCCTTCCCGATCGGCCATAGGCCCGTTAGTCCTTTTTCGATGCGCAAGCGCGGCACAGGCCCGAGACTTCCACGAACTTGACGCGCGGCTGAAACGAGGCTGCGCGCGCCAGCCGGTCGATCGTCTCGAAGATGCCCTCCGAGTCGACCTCCTGAACGGCATTGCATCTCTCGCACGCGAGGAAAATCGGCCGGCGCCCCAGCGTATGGTCGAGCTTGCGGCAGGCAAAGTAGGCGTTCTTGCTCTCGAGCCGATGGATCACGCCCGCCTCGAGCAGGGCATCGATGGCGCGATAGACCGAAATCGGCGCGAGCCGCGTGCCCTTCTCGGCCAGCCGCGCGAGCACGTCGTAGGCCCCGATCGAGGTGTACGTCGCCGCGATCTCCTGGAACACGTCCTGGCGGAGCTTGGTGAAGCGGAGGTTCTTCTCGGTGAAAGCTTGGTTGGCGCGCTCCACGGCTTTGGCCAAACGACGATCGCTCTGGGGGCCGGAAGACGGCATAGCGTGTTTGGCGGCGGCCTCGGTCATCGTTTCATCCCAAGCATTTTGTGTTTCTCACACCCTATACCAGAGCATGGATCGCGCCTAGCGCTGGCGAGAATTCCTGCCCT
>CAYUBZ010000190.1:3276-4964 GCA_964443205.1 uncultured Hyphomicrobium sp.
GTGGTCGCTGCTGCGCTGCAAGATAGCTCGCTGGAGCCCGAGCAGATCGAGGAGCTCCTCGTCGGCAATGCCACACAGGGCGGCAACCCCGCGCGCCTCATCGCGCTTGCCGCCGGCTTGCCGGAGACGGTTTCCGCCACGACCATCGACCGCCAGTGCGGCTCCGGTCTCGACGCAATTCTCTCAGCCATACGCAGGGTCGCCGTCGGTGACGCCGAGGCTATCATCGCCGGCGGCGCCGAGACCATCTCGACCGCGCCGTGGCGGATTTCCAAGCCGAAAAGCCTCTACCAGCTTCCCCACTTCGTGAGCTTCGAGCCCGGGGCTGCCGAGGAGCACGAGGGCACGCCGCTGATCGAGTCCTCGGAGGCTCTTTCGTCCCAGTTGGGGATAAGCCGCGCTCAGCAGGACACGTATGCCTTGCGCACGCACTTGAAGGCGGAGGTGGCGCGCGCCAACCGCCGGTTCATCGGGGAGATCGTACCCATACGTGCCAACGCCGAGGAGGCGCGCGATCAAAGCGCGATCGAGCCCGACTTCAAGGACCTGGCGCAGCTCGCGCCTTACCTGCCGCCCGACGGAACGCTCACGCCCGGCAATACCAGCGCCATGCACGACGGTGCGGCGATGGCCGTTGTCGTCTCGGAACGTCTGTGGAGCACACTCGGCAAACCGCGCGCCCTGCGTCTCGTGGCCCACGCGGCCCGCGGCGTCGCACCCGACGATGAAGCCGCGGCCCCCATCGCTGCCATGAAGAAACTGAATGAGCGCCTCAACGGGCTCAAGCCGGCCGAGATCGGTGTCATCGAGATGAGCGAGTCCTCGGCCGCGCAGGCGATCGCGCTCATCCAAAGCCTCGAACTCGACGAGGAGATCGTGAACCCGGATGGGGGCGCCATCGCCCGCGGCCACCCGTACGGAGCTGCCGGTGCGGTACTCGTGACCCGGCTTTTCGCCCGCATGGCGCGCGGCGACGACGCCGGCCCGCGCTTCGGGGTGGCAACGCTCGGGGTACTGGGCGGCATGGGCCTCGCTGCGCTGTTCGAGGCCGTTTAACCGGCCCGGCCAGGGCTCCTTGCCCTTCCGCCTTCATCTTACGATCAGGACGTGCTTGCCCAATCCCTAATGAATCCCCAATTGTTGTCCCACTTGGCTGCGCGACGCCGGGTTCGCGCGCAGTGCTGCACGGGATCGCCCTATTCCTGCCCTGAAGCGGCCGGGAGCTGTGGTCATCGTGCATCGAGTCGTGGCTCGCTTGCCGCAGGCGGCAGGCAAAAGGTTCAAGCTCATCGGGAAGACATGACGATGTTCGTTGCATGGCTTCCGCTGGGCCGGAGGTAAAGGCGAATGGACGTAGTGCAAGGTGTGAACGGCGTGTCTGGTGCCGGGTCGTTCGGTGATTGGCTCGCCTTGCATTGGAAGGATGTGGCGACCTACACGGGGCTGATCCTGCTCGCGTGGTTCCTCGTCGCCCGGATCGGCAAGCCCGTCTGGAAGCAGATCGAGGAGACGATCCTTTCCAACTGGCGCCTTGCGCTGCTGGCCACCACCGGGGTGGTGCTGTCTCTCGCCTCCGGGTGGACGACCTGGGACGGCATGCGCAATTTCACGCAGGAGCCGCTCCTGTCGTTGTTGATTACGTTCGGCATCCAGGGCGTGATGCTGATCGTCGCCTGGCTGATCGGCGA
>CAYUBZ010000191.1:0-4955 GCA_964443205.1 uncultured Hyphomicrobium sp.
GCGGATGGCGGTTTCTCCTGGGAGAAGACCGACCTTGCCGACGCGATCAAGAAGGCCGTTGCCTGACCCAAACTTGGGTCCTGCGGGCGAGACGCCGCCGGCTGAGCTGCGATCGTTCGGGCGCCGGCGCGGCCGCCGCTTGAGTGCGCGCCAGACGTCGCTGCTGAACGAAGCCCTGCCGCGACTGGCGTTGGACCTGACGGGCGCTCCCCCGCACGCCCTGCCGGCGCTCTTTTCCGCTCCCGTAGCGCAGGTGTGGCTGGAGATCGGCTTCGGCGGGGCTGAGCATCTCGTCTGGCAGGCCCGCCACAACCCTGACGTTGGTCTGATCGGGTGCGAGGTGTTTGCCGACGGCATCGTCAAAGCGGTGTCCGCCATCGAGGAGCAGGCGCTCAGCAATGTGCGTCTCTATGCCGATGAGGCGCGCGATCTCTTGCGCTGGCTGCCGGAGGCTTCGCTGGCCCGTGTCTTCATCCTGTTTCCCGACCCGTGGCCCAAGAAGCGGCACGTCAAGCGCCGGCTGGTGACACGGGGCTTGCTCGACCTTCTGGCGCGCGCGATGGCGCCCGGCGCCGAGCTGCGGATCGCCACCGATATCGGCGATTATGCCCGCACGATCCTGCTCGCCGCCCAAGGCCATCCGGCCTTCGTCTGGCAGGCCGCGGGGCCGCGGGATTGGCGGGAGCGCCGGGCCGATTGGCCCCAGACGCGCTACGAGGCCAAGGCGCGCGGGGACGGGCGACGGTGCTATTTCTTCCGGTTCTTGAAGCTGGGGTGCCCTTAAGCCGCCACAATGTGCTTGCCAGGGGCGTCACGATCTCGTAATAATGACCTGCTCATGATCATCTCAACTCTTGGGAGTGGGCCCTCTGGGTCCGCTCTTTTTTGTATTGATGCGGTGGATCGAGCGAGCACGACCAACCGGATAGCATTGGATCATGCACGCTGGCGACGACGGCGCCTTACGCGACCGGTTCATTCGCGAGGTCGGTTTGGCGGCTAATGTGGCGGCCCTCATCGAGCCGGCACTGGAGAATCGCGGCTTTCGCCTCGTGCGCGTGGCGATCTCGGGCCGCGAGGGCAAGACGGTGCAGGTGATGGCCGAGCGGCCGGACGGCACAATGTCGATCGAGGATTGCGAGTTGGTCTCGCGGGAAATTTCCCCTTTGCTGGATGTGCACGACCCAATCGCCGGCAGCTATCGGCTCGAAGTCTCCTCGCCGGGGATCGACCGCCCGCTCGTGCGCCCATCCGATTTCGAGGTCTGGTCGGGATACGAGGCCAAGATCGAATTGAAGGAGCCGATCGACGGCCGCAAGCGTTTCCGCGGCATGCTCGAGGGTTTCGAGGACGGCGAGGTGCGGATCGACGTCGATCTGGGCGAAGCCGGGCGCAGCACCTTGGGCTTGCCGATCGGGCTCGTTTCCGAGGCAAAGCTCGTGCTGACGGATGAATTGGTGCGCGAGGCCCTGCGTCGCGCAAAGAAGAAGAGTAACGAGGTCGGATCCGACGAGGCCAAAGCGCCCGCGGGTCCTGCGAGGAGGACGTAGAACAATGGCAATGGCCGGCATCAGCGCCAATCGGCTGGAGCTTCTGCAGATCGCCGACGCGGTGGCACGCGAGAAGTCGATCGATCGCAAGATCGTCATCGAGGCCATGGAGGACGCGATCCAGAAGGCCGCCAAATCGCGCTACGGGGCGGAGAACGACATCCGTTGCGAGATCGACGCCAAGACCGGCGAGGCACGGCTGTCGCGCGTTTTGTCCGTCGTCGAGAACGTCGAGAACGATTCGACCGAGATCACGCTTGCAGATGCGCAGGGCCGCAACGCGGAGGCCAAGATCGGCGACCTCATCGCCGAGCCGCTGCCGCCGTTGGATTTCGGCCGCGTGGCGGCACAGAACGCCAAGCAGGTCATCGTGCAGAAGGTGCGCGAGGCAGAGCGCGAGCGCCACTACAGCGAGTACAAGGACCGCATCGGCGAGATCGTCAACGGCACGGTCAAGCGCGTCGAGTACGGCAACGTCATCGTCGATCTGGGCCGCGCCGAGGGCGTCATCCGCCGCGACGAGATGATCCCGCGCGAGAATGTGCGCTACGGCGACCGCATCCGCGCCTACATCTACGACGTGCGCCGCGAGCCGCGCGGACCCCAGATCTTCCTCTCTCGCGCCCGGCCCGAGTTCATGTCGAAGCTGTTCGCCCAAGAGGTGCCGGAGATCTACGACGGCGTCGTCGAGATCAAATCGGTCGCGCGCGATCCCGGCTCCCGCGCCAAGATCGCGGTCATCTCCAAGGATTCCTCCATCGATCCCGTGGGCGCCTGCGTCGGCATGCGCGGCTCACGCGTGCAGGCCGTCGTCAACGAGCTGCAGGGCGAGAAGGTCGATATCATCCAGTGGAACCCCGATGCGGCGAGCTTCATCGTCAACGGGCTCGCGCCCGCGGAGGTGACCAAGGTCGTGCTCGACGAGGACACCAACCGCATCGAGGTGGTGGTGCCGGAAAGCCAGCTCTCGCTCGCCATCGGCCGGCGCGGGCAGAACGTGCGGCTCGCCTCGCAGCTCACCGGCTGGGACATCGACATCCTCACCGAGCAGGAGGAGTCCGAGCGCCGTCAGAAGGAGTTCGCCGAGCGCTCGCAGATGCTCATGGAAGCGCTCGACGTGGACGAGGTCATCGCGCAGCTGCTCGTCACCGAAGGGTTTGCCTCGATCGAGGAGGTGGCGTTTGTCGATCTCTCCGAGATCGCCCACATCGAGGGATTTGACGAGCACACCGCCAACGAGATCCAGACGCGTGCCCGCGAATACCTGGAGAAGCAGGAGGCCGATCGCGACGCCAAGCGGCGCGAGCTCGGCGTTGCCGACGATCTCGCCAAGGTTCAAGGGGTGACGACCGCCATGATGGTGACGTTCGGCGAGAACGACATCAAGACGGTCGAGGACCTCGCCGATTGCGCGACCGACGACCTCATCGGGTGGACGGAGCGCAAGCGCGAGAAGGACGCCGAGCCCGTGCGTCACAAGGGCGTCCTCGACGGATACGAGGTGGGCCGCAAGGAAGCCGAGGACATGATCATGTCGGCGCGCGTGCTGGCCGGATGGATCAAGCCTGAGGATCTGCTGCCAGAACCTGAGCCCGAGCCTGAGCCCGAGGCGGCTGAGGAGGAGGGCTCCGAGGAGACCACCGAAGCCGGGCCTGAGCCGGTGGAGGGCGAGGAAAAGGCCGGCGAAGGCGCAAAAGACGCCTCCGAAGGTTAGCGGGACATGTGGAGGACCGGGAGATCGGATTGGGCGCTGAAGAGCAGCCGCAGCATCGCGACGACGACCGTGCGACGCGGGACCAGCTGCGCCGCTGCATCGTCACGCGCGCCGAGCGCGCGCCATCCGATCTTATCCGCTTCGTCGTAGACCCCGCGGGCGCAATCGTACCCGACCTCGCCCGCAAGCTGCCGGGCCGGGGCGTGTGGGTGACGGCGGACAGGACCACCGTCGCGGCCGCCGCCAAGGGACAAGCGTTCGCCAAAAGTCTCAAACGGCAGGTGACCGTCGCGCCGGACTTGCCACAGGCGGTCGAAACACTATGTGTTAAGCGGGTGCTCGACGCGCTATCGCTTGCGAACAAGGCGGGCCTCGTCACAACCGGCTTCGAAAAGGTGGAAGCGCTCCTCGACGGGGACCGGGCGGCGGCGCTGCTGCACGGGGCGGACGCGGCGGCCGATGGACGGCGCAGGCTAGATCGTAAATTCGCTGCGATTCAACAAGATAAGGGCCGGACGGCCCCCATTGTTGATTGGCTCACCATCGAGCAATTGAGCTTGGCCATCGGGCGGTCAAATGTGGTACATGCTGCCCTCAAACAAGGCGGAGCCACCAACCGGTTGCTGAGGGAGGCCGAGCGCTTGCAGCGCTATCGGTCGGGCATGGGCTCACTCTGAGCGGCATGCCGCATGAGGACTTTTGGAGTTTTAACGAGAAAAGCATGACAGAAACGAAGGACACCACCGAGAAGACCCTCCGCGGAGGCGCGCGCAAGCCGCTCTCTTTGCAGCGGACGGTCGAGAGCGGCCATGTCCGGCAGAACTTCAGCCACGGCCGTTCCAAGTCGGTTGTCGTCGAGAAGCGTCGAACCCGCAAGCTCGCCACGCCGGGCGGTGCGCAAGAGGCGGAAGCACCGCCCATGGACGTCGCGCCCGAGCCGATCGTGGCCAAGAAGAAGCCGGCCAAGAGCGAAACCGCCACTCCGGCGAAGGCCACCCCCAGCTCGAGAACGCTGTCGGAGGAGGAGCGCGACGCCCGCGCCCGTGCGCTGGCCGCTGCCCGCGTTCGCGAGGACGCCGAGCGCACCCAGGCCGACACCGCCCCCGCGCAGCCGAGCCCGGCTCCCGCCGCGACGGCAAAGGCTGCGGAGGAGGCGCGCACCACCCCTGCGGCTAAGACCCAGCCCGGTGCGGCTCCTCAGGCGAAGACCGAAGGTGCGGCCACCGCCAAAGGGCGGACGGCACACCATCCCGCGCTGCAGCCGCGTGAAGGCGGCAAGCCGCGTGAGATCGACATTCCCGCGCCCCCGCGTGCCAAGCCAGAGGGCGAGGCGCCCAAGCGCGCCGGGCGTGCAGCAGCGGTGGCCGATGCCGGCGAGGAAGAGGAAGCGCGCGGGCCCGCCAAAGGCTATAAAAAGCCCGGTACGCGCACGCCGGCGGTCAAAGCCGAAGACCGCCGCGAGCGCGTCAAGCTGACCATCAACAATGCCTTCGACGAGAAGCAACGCGAGCGCTCGCTCGCTTCGCTCAAACGCAAGCGCGAGCGCGAGAAGCTCAAGGCGATGGGCATTCCGCAAAATCGCGAGAAGATCGTGCGCGACGTGGTGATCCCCGAGGTCATCACCATCCAAGAGCTTGCCAACCGCATGACCGAGCGCTCCGTCGACGTCATCAAGTATTTGATGAAAGAAG
>CAYUBZ010000192.1:0-4951 GCA_964443205.1 uncultured Hyphomicrobium sp.
CCTCCTTGTTGTTGAGGAAGACGTCGCGCCACATGGTGGGATCGGAGGCGGCGATTCGCGTGAAGTCGCGAAACCCCCCGGCCGAGAACTTGATGACCTCAGTGTTGGTGACGCGCTCCAGCCCGGCGGCGGTGTTGACGATGTTGTAGGCGATCAAGTGCGGCAGGTGGCTCGTCACGGCGAGCACCATGTCGTGGTGCTCCGGGCTCATGATCTCGACCTTGGAGCCGAGCGCCTCCCAGAACGCCTTGAGCTTGGCGACGGCGGCTTTGTCGGTCTTGGGCGTCGGCGTCAATATCGTCCAGCGCCCGTCGAAAAGCTCGGCGAAGCCTGCTTCGGGGCCCGACTGCTCCGTGCCCGCTATGGGGTGGCCCGGCACGAAGTGCACGCCCTTGGGGATATGGGGGGCCATGTCGCGCACCACCGCCGCCTTCACCGAGCCGACGTCGGTGACAATCGCGCCTTGGCGCAGATTGGGCGCAATCTCGGCGGCCAGCGCCGCGCAGGCCCCCACCGGCACCGAGAGGATCACCAGGTCGGCGCCCTTCACCGCGTCGGCGGCATGCACGCAGCCGCGATCGATGAGGCGCAATTCCATCGCGGTCTCGATCGTCGCCTTGGTGCGCGCCGAGCCGGTGATCGCACCTGCGAGCCCCTTGCGCCGCATGGCGTGGCTGATCGACGACCCGATGAGCCCGATGCCGATCAGCGCGACGTGCTCGAACATGGGCCGCGTCATGCCGTGTTCCCCCTGACGAAATCGGCCAGCGTCGACACCACGACGCGGTTCTCCGTTTCCGTCCCGATCGTGATGCGCAGCGCATTGGGCAAGCCGTAGGCGTCGACGCGGCGCACGATGATGGCGCGCGACTTTAAGAACGCGTCCGCCGCGGCCGCACCTTTGCTCGCATCATTGGGAAAGTGCACGAGCAGGAAGTTGGCGACGCTGGGCGTGACCTTCAAGCCGAGCTTCTCGATCTCCTTGGCGAGCCAGGGCAGCCAGCGCTCGTTGTGCGCAGCGGCCGCCTCCTCGTGCGCCTGATCCTCGAGCGCCGCGGTGCCGGCGGCCATCGCGGGTGCGCTCACGTTGAATGGCCCGCGAATGCGGTTGAGCGCGTTGGCGACCGCCTCGGGACAATAGGCCCAGCCCAGCCGCAGGCCGGCCAGCCCGTGGATCTTGGAGAACGTGCGCGTCATCACCGTGTTGTTGGTCGTCGCCACCAGCTCGATGCCCGCCTCGTAGTCGTTGCGCCGCACGTACTCGGCGTAGGCCGCATCGAGCACGAGCAGCACGCGCGCCGGCAGCTCCGCCCGCAAGGCCCGCACCTCGTCGATCGAGATGAACGTGCCGGTCGGGTTGTTGGGGTTGGCGATGAACACGATTTTGGTGCGCTCGCTCACGCGCTCCAAGATCGCGGTGACGTCGGTGCGCATATGCTTCTCCGGCGCCACCACCGGGGTCGCGTTGTTGGCGAGGATGATGATGCGGTAGATCAGGAAGCCGTGCTGGGTGTAGATCCCCTCGTCGCCGGGGCCGAGGTAGGCCTGCGCCAGCAGGCTCAGGAGATCGTCGGAACCGGCACCGCACACGATGCGCGCCGCGTTGAGGCCGTAGCGGGCGGCGATGGCCGCGCGCAGGTCCGTGCACGCGCCGTCCGGATAGCGTTCAAGCTCCGCGGCCGCGTCCTTGAAGGCGGTTATGGCCTTGGGGCTCGGTCCCAGCGGCGTCTCGTTGGACGACAGCTTGATCGGCGTCAGACCCGCGGGCAGCCTGCTCTCGCCGGGAACATAGGGCTCGATCTTGAGAACGCCCGGCTGCGGCGCGGGCAGCGATGACGGCTTCATGATTTTTGTTTGGTCTTGCATAGGCCCGGTGGTTTTTCCCTACGGCTTGCGACGCCCCGACTGATAGATAGCGCATCTCATGAAAGCAAAGAAAAGATTGACTTTCCGGGCTTAGAGCCTAGCTAACCTCGACCGGCCGGCCGCAGTATAAGAGGAACTCGTCAAGGACCCGAATTGAACGTCAGAGAAGAGGCATGAACACGGCCCCTGTAAAGTCGTTCGACAACACGACGAACGCGCGTCTTGCCGAGGCCAACACCCCCTCGAGCAAGGTCCTGCACTTGCCCGAGAGCGAGCCTTTGCGTCTCGCCTGCGACCAGGTGCTGGGGCCCATCGCCATCGCCTATGAGACCTACGGCGCGCTCAACGCGGACAAATCGAACGCCGTCCTCATCTGCCATGCGTTGACCATGGATCAGTACGTCGCGAGCGAGCATCCGGTGACGAAAAAGCCCGGCTGGTGGGAGGCCATGGTTGGCCCCGGAAAGCCGATCGACACCGACCGCTTCTTCGTCATCTGCCCCAACATCCTCGGCGGATGCATGGGCTCCACCGGGCCGGCCTCCATCGACCCGAAGACCGGCAAGCCCTACGGCCTCAATTTCCCCGTCATCACCATCGGCGACATGGTCCATGCGCAGGTGCGGCTCATCGACCATCTGGGCATCGATCAGATCTTCTGCGTCATCGGCGGATCGATGGGCGGCATGCAGGTTCTCGAATGGGCTTCGAGCCACACCGACCGCGTGTTCTGCGCCGTGCCCGTCGCCACGGCCGCCTGGCACTCCTCGCAGAACATCGCCTTCCACGAGGTGGGCCGCCAGGCCGTCATGGCCGACCCCGACTGGTGCGGCGGCGATTATCATTCGCACGGCAAGGTGCCGAAGAACGGGCTCGCCGTGGCGCGCATGGCCGCGCACATCACCTACCTTTCGGAGGATGCGCTGCACCAAAAGTTCGGCCGCAGCCTGCAGGAGCACTCCAAGCTCACGTTCTCCTTCAACGCCGACTTTCAGGTGGAGAGCTACCTGCGGCATCAAGGCTCGACCTTCGTCGACCGCTTCGACGCCAACAGCTATCTCTACATCACGCGGGCCATGGACTACTTCGATCTGGGCGCCGAGCACGGCGACGTGCTGGCCAACGCCTTTCGCGGCACGAAAACGCGCTACTGCGTCGTCTCCTTCACCTCAGACTGGCTCTACCCGACGCGCGAGAGCCGCGAGATCGTGCAGGCCTTGAATGCGGTCGCCGCCAACGTCTCGTTCGTGGAGATCGAGACCAACGACGGCCACGACTCCTTCCTTTTGGAGGAGCCGGAGTTCTTCGCCACCATTCGCGGCTTCCTCAACGCGGCCGGCGTCAAGCGCGGTCTCAAGGTGTAGCGCCCGCATGCTCAAAGCCGTCATCCCACCTCACGGTCCCCATCGCGTCGACCATCTGCTGATCGCGGAGATGGTGGACGCGGGCTCGCGCGTGCTCGACGTCGGGTGCGGCGACGGCGAGCTTCTGCAGCTGCTTGCCGAGACCAAGGCCACCGACGGGCGCGGGGTCGAATTATCGCGCGACCGCGTCAACGCCTGCGTGACGCGCGGCCTGTCCGTCATCCAGGGCGATGCCGACCGTGATCTCGACGACTATCCCGACCAGGCTTTCGACTACGCGATCCTCTCGCTCACCATTCAGGCGACGCGCCATCCCAAGACGGTCTTGGAAAATCTTCTGCGCATCGGCCGGTACGCCATCGTCTCCTTTCCCAACTTCGGCCATTGGCGCATCCGCATGGAGCTCTTGCTCACCGGCCGCATGCCGCAGACGCAGAACCTGCCCGAGGCCTGGTACGCGAGCCCGGATGCGCACTTGTGCACGATCAAGGACTTCGCCGATCTGGTGGGGCTCGTCGATGCGCAGGTGGAGGCCGCCGTCGCCTTCAATACGTCGGGGCGCCGGCTGCCGATCCGCCACTCGATCTCGCTGCAGAACCTGTTCGGTGAGAAGGCCGTGTTCCTCTTGCGCAAGCGCCACGGGCCCTAGCGCCACGCGCATCTACCCCGCGCGGCCGCCGAGCGGCGCGAGCTTGCGCAGCGCGCGCGCCTTGGCCGCCTTGCCGATGGGCGCGATCAGCTCCTTGCGCGCTTCCGCGATGATGACGCCGGAGAAGGCGGGCGACACCGCCGCCCCCACCCGCTCCCAGGCAGTGGCCGAACGCAGGAGCATCCGCCGTCCCAGCGGGGGCATATAGAGCGCGCCGCCGCAATCGAGCGGCGTGAACAGAGCCTCGACGAGCAGCTCTTCGAGCTGGCGGCGGCTATAGGGGCGGCCTTGCCCGAAGGGCGTGTTGTCGAGCCGCGCCCACACGCCGCGCCGGTTGGGGACGACCATCATCAGGCGCCCTTCCGGCGAGAGCACCCGCCATATCTCACGCAGCAGCGGACGCACGCGCTCCGCCATCTCGAGGCAATGGACGGCAAGCAGACGATCCACCGAGCCGTCGGGGAGCGGCAAACGGTGTTCCTGCACGAGGACCGTCTGCGTCGGCCCGCTCTTCGGCCACACCAGCGCGCCCTGGCCCTCGGGCATCAAAGCGCCGATGCATCGCGACTCGCCGCGAAACGCACCGAGATAAGGAGCGGCATAGCCGAGCCCGATCAGCGTGGCGCCCCCCCGGCCCCGCCAGCGCGCGCGGATGCGATGCGTGAGCAAGCGACGCACGGCCTGACCGAGCGGCGCCGCGTAGAAGTCTCTCAGGTCGCTGACGTCGAGCTGCATGAGCGAAATGCCCTCGCACTTTCCAGCATGGCCAATCTAACCGCACCTTGACTGACAGGATCATGACCGACCGGATCCTGCCTGACCGTAGCATGGCCTCGTTCAAGCTCGCGCGGCAGGCGCACCCCGAGACCACAGCGCCGGCGCAGCGGCCATTCCCGCGCCGAACGCCAAGCATAGGGCCAAATTCACGCGGGCGAGGACCCCGCCGAAGCGGTTCCAAATCATGCGATCCTGCTCTAGGGTCCCGTCGGGGATCGCTATCTTGGGGGGCCGGGGGCCGCATGCCGAAGCTCGACATTGAGCAGTTTGCTTGCCTTTCCGACAACTACGCCGT
>CAYUBZ010000193.1:0-4951 GCA_964443205.1 uncultured Hyphomicrobium sp.
GTCATCCTCTCCGACAACGAGGATCCGGATTTGATCGTGCAGATGCTTGGCAAGAACGTGCGCGGCTACGTGCCGACCAGCCTCTCCATCAACGTCGCCGTGCAAGCCATGGAGCTGGCGCTTGCGGGGGGCGTTTTCGTGCCCGCCAGCAGCCTCATCGCCGCACATCGCGTGCCCGATGGCATGTCGAGCACCGTACAGAAGACCCATGGCCTGTTCACCGCGCGTCAAGCAGCGGTGGTGGATGCGCTTAGGCGCGGCAAGGCCAACAAGATCATCGCTTACGAGCTCAAAATGCGCGAGAGCACGGTCAAGGTGCACGTGCGCAACATCATGAAGAAGCTGCACGCGACCAACAGAACCGAGGCCGCCTACATGGCCAACGGGCTCTTGAGCGGTGAAGAGTCGGCGAGCTAGGCGCACCCGGCAATTGTAAAGTGGAGCCAATACAGTGACGAATGGCATGTCGATTGCCCAATCGGTTGCAAATCCGCTCGCAAATCCGATTGCAAAACCGAAATGGTGCGTGGTCCATACGCAGTCGCGCTCAGAAAGGCGGGCCGAGCATAATCTGCGCCTGCAGAACTATACGGTTTTTGCGCCGTTTATCTCGCGGAAGGTCCGGCACGCGCGTCAGTCCAAGTGCGTCCAGAGCCCACTTTTTCCCCGCTACATCTTTGTGAAGCTCGACCTCGGCCGCGATCGCTGGCTCAACATAAACGGCACCGCCGGTGTCTGCGAGCTGATCACCGTCCGCGACAGGCCGCTGCCGTTGCCGGGCGGGCTCGTCGAGGCGCTCATGACCGCGCATGCTCATGGCTCCCCCAAGGACCGTGACGAGGACTTCCACGTCGACAAGACCGTTCAATTGCGTGGCGGCCCCTTCGCGGAGCTGATCGGACGCATCGCGCACGTCGATGACAAGGGACGTGTCCAGGTCCTGCTCGAGATCATGGGGCGGGCGGTGTCGGTGCAGACGACGGTGGCGCAATTGAGGACCAAGGCTGAGCGCGTTGCCGAGCCGCGCTCCCACCCGATTTGTCCCGATAGATAAGGTCGTGGCTCGATCCATTTCCAGAAACCCGCCCCCTGAATTGCTTGCAACTTCGCGACGTAAGCTCGATACTTGGTAAACAGACGTCTTAGTGAGCCAGAATGCGTATCTCTTCGGTAGGGTCGGAGGTCGGCTTGCGGATGGGGGCCTTGGTCGGAGCATCGTTCCGACCGGCGTCTGCAGGCGCGTGGCGTGCGCTTGTGATGCGTGCGGCCGAGCTCGCCTCCGCATGGCGCGCCATGAGCCTGGTGCGACGCTACCTCGTCGTTGCTCTGTTGGCTTTCGCGATCTTCACCGCCGTATCGGGCCTCTGGGTTAGCCGCCAAATCGAGCGCGGCATCGTCGACAACCGAATGCACTCCGTGATCGCGCTCATTCACGACGTCGTTGAGCCGCTTGTGCAGGCGCTGCCCACCACCGAAACCCTTCCGCCCGAGGCAACGGCCGCCTTTGACAATCTGCTGTCGGCCTCAGGGGTGGCGAGCCAAGTCGCCGTCATGCGGCTGTGGCGTCCGAATGGAGAGCTCGTCTACACGAACGACCAGGTCGTTGGCGGCGCCGGCGCGCCATCGGAGACGGACCTGGACCAAGCCGCGCTCGAGCAGAAGCTCGGGGTCAAGCTCTTCCAGATCCATGCGCCCTTGTACAAGACGGGCACACGCGAGATCGTTGCGGTTGCGCAGCTCTATGGCGTTGCCGATTCACTGCACGCCGAACTGGGCTGGGCGCGCGCACAAACCTGGCTGGTGTTGGGCGTGTTGGCCCTGGCCGTAACGGCGGTGCTCTTCAAGATCATGCAGAGCGCCGGCGCCCAGATTGAGCAGCAGCAGCGTCTCATCGGTGAGCAGAAGGCCGAAGCGGCCCGCCTCGTCTCGCGTAACGAGGCGCTGCGCAAGCTGGTCGATATGATCCACCGGCGGGGCATGGAGCATAATGAGCGTTTGCTGCGTCGCATTGGGTCGGATCTGCACGACGGCCCAGCGCAGCATCTGGCCCTCGTTCTCCTGAGGCTCGACGAGCTTGCACCCGCACCCGATAATCCCGTGGAGAGCGGGCCACGCACATCACCTGGCACATCACCTGGCACATCGGGGGATGCGCTGCAGACCATCCGGCGGGCGACCTCCGACGCCTTGAAGGAGATCCGCCACATATCGGCGGGGCTGGCGCTCCCCGAGCTGCAGAAAATTTCTCTGACGGATGCGCTTGTGATTGCCGTGCGCGCCCATCAGCGCGCGACGGGGACGCGCGTCGAGACTGCGTTTGGCAACCTGCCGGCGCGCTTGCCGCTGCCGATAACGATTTGCCTCTATCGCTTCGCTCAGGAGGCGCTCAACAATGCCTTCCGCCACGCCGGCGGCAATGGGCAGCGCCTCAGTGCCAACTATGACGGCGCCACGATCTCGGTCGAGGTCGCCGACAGTGGTCCGGGCTTTATCGTCGATCGCCCTGCGGCCGCCGGCGAGCGCCTGGGTCTTCCCGGCCTGCGCTATCGCGTCGAGTCGCTCGGCGGCTCATTGCAGATTAATTCAGCGATTGGACAGGGAGCAAGGCTCACCGTTCAATTCCGTAACCCCCTGGCGTGAGAGAGATGACCGGTCACATACGCATTGGCGTCGTCGACGATCACCCCCTGCTGCGAGAGGGTGTTGCCAACACTCTGAAAGCGGCCGCCATGGACGTCGTGGGCGTCGGTGCCTCCGCCAGCGACGCGGCGCGTCTGGCCGGCGAGCATGAGCCGGACGTCATGCTGCTCGACATCAGCATGCCGGGCGGAGGCGTCGAAGCGGCGCGCGCGATCGCCCGCTCGCATCCGAAGATCAAGACGATCATGCTGACCGTTTCTGAGCGCGAGGACGACGTGATCGCGGCGATGGAGGCCGGCGCGCGGGCCTATGTTCTGAAGGGGATCTGCGGGCCCGAGCTCTTGGCGACCATTCGCGCGGTCAGTCGGGGCGAAACCTACATCACGCCGCAGATCGCCGCGCGTGTCCTGGCCAAGATGCAGCGCCGCACCAACAGCAGTAGCCCGGCCAGAGCCAGAGGTCTTGAAACCGAGCTCACGATCCGCGAGGAGCAGATCATGAACCAGGTCGCTCAGGGCCTCACCAACAAGGAAATAGCGCTCAAGTTTTCTTTGAGCGAGAAAACCGTGAAGCACTACATGACGAGCGTGCTGCAGAAATTGCAGGTGCGCAATCGCGTCGAGGCGGTCATCGCGCACCAGAAACAGGGCCAGCGCGTCTCCTGATCCGCCGCCCGAAGAGGGGCGCGGCGGCGGTGCAAAGGGCTCGTGCTGCCAATCTCGGATCATTTCTTTCCCTGCGCGGTCGAGGTATTGGCGACGGCTTCCGCGCAACGTGCAAAACAAGGTTCCCTTCAATATTTCAATGCACTCCGCTTTCGCCGTGATATAATTAACGATACGTTACCGGAAACTGGACCCCTTATGCTGTACTGCTCACGAGCGCGTGGATGAAGGGCCGGATCAAACGCGAAGATCTGGATCATTTGCTCCGTTTGGTCCAGACGGGGCTGCCGCAGGATATTCTCCCGCGGCACGCCGGTGACGACGCCGACGGGGAATTGTCCGCCGCGCAAGACATGTTCGCGCCGGACCACGCACTCTGGAACGCAAATCATTCGTTCTGGACCGAGAAGCTCAAAAGCGAGACGGCTGGAGAGTGGACCGACGCTCAGTGCGCCACAGCTGCATCCATCATCAACGCAGCCGAATATCAGCACGTCGTCTTCAGCGACATTGCCAATGCGTTGACGCGCGGGTTGTCGGAGGGTTGGCATAGCCGCGTCACCGCCGGCGACGAGAAGTTCTCCTCCAGGGCAAACCATAGCTTTGCGTCCTTGTTCGACGAGACCGTCGATCTGGTGGATGCATCGACGGGCCAGGTACGCCAAGTCAAACTTGCCCCGGTCCTGGAGACCGTGCACGGACCGGATCGGCCAGACGAGCACGACGGGGGCAGTGTCGATGCGAGGGACGGCCCCACGGTCGCCGAGTCACGGAGCGCCGCCGACAGCGTGCTTTTCGCCAAGTCCGTAAATCTTGGAGAGCTCACAGGTGTCCGCTCACGCGAAGCTGGGCACGTTTCCTTCAATCAGGCGCGCGGCGAGCTTTTTGCCCAATGCGGCCTGTCGACGCTCTTGCCGTACGCCGGCTGGGACGATTTTCAACATCGCAACCACCTTTCCGAGGATCTGATCACTGACCTCAAGGCGGCGTATCCGGAGGGGTTTGGAGCGCTCGACCTCTGGGTCGGCGGCCTCGCCGAGACCCCCGCCGTCGGCGATCTCGGCCCGACCATTGCCGCGGCAGTGAGCGCCGAGATTGCCCAGCAGAAGACGGGAAGTTCCCATTCCTGCCTCGACCTCTTGGCGGGCACCGAGCTCTTTTCCGAGATCAGCTCACGGTCCTGGTCCGATATCGTCACGCGGCACGCGGGCACTGCGCATCTCGCGGACTACATGCTCGGGGCCGCCGATCATGCCATCCATGATGCCTCCCACAATTTCATCTTTGGCACCGCCGGCGACGACGTCCTCATCGGCACCGACGGCCACGACTTTATCTTTGGCGGGGCGGGTGACGATTTCCTCGATGGGCGCGGCGGCGCCGACGTCATGGTCGGAGGGTCCGGCAACGACACCTATGTGGTCGACAACGTCAGGGATCGTGTTATCGAGAAGGCCGATGGGGGCGCTCACGATACGATCCTGACGGTTCTCAATTCCTTTGCCCTCGATGATTCCCCCTCGGCTGCGAGTGCGCCTGCGTCCGACGATGCCTCCTCGCCGCTCGTGCCGGACGACCCGGCCAGTGCAGGCGCGACAGCCGTTGCCCTGACCTCTGACCCGGCGACCTCAGAGGGAGCGACCTCC
>CAYUBZ010000194.1:0-4935 GCA_964443205.1 uncultured Hyphomicrobium sp.
GAGCGGCCGCGCTCGCACCAGCGCACGTAGCTGCCGTGATAGACGAGACCGGAGAAATCCGTGTCCTCGAAATAGACACGCACCGGGAGCACGTGGCGGCGCCCTGCCGCGTCCTCGACGAGGCGGCCTGCAAGATCCGGCCAAGTGTTGGTACCTGTCATTCTGATTGTCACGACGCGCTAATTGTGAGGGTACGACGGATGTCGTGGCGCGAGGAGAGCCGATCTCGCCGCGTTTGTCATCTGGCTTAGACGAATGGTCTTAAGCGATTTTTATGAAGGCCTCAGGCGGACAGCTCGATCAACACGATCTCCGGCGGCGAGCCGAAGCGGACGGGAATGCCGCTGCACCCCAGGCCGCCCGAGACGATGAGGTTGCGGCCCTGCTCCACGATGTGCCCGTAGACGTAGCGATCGCCGAAGCGCGAGGGCACGATCGGCGCGTATCCCAGCACCCGCACCTGTCCGCCGTGCGTATGGCCCGCCACCGTCAGCGCCACGCGATCGGGCACCTCGGGAAAGATGTCGGGCTCGTGCGCCATGAGAATGACAGGCGCGGAATCGCGCAACTGGCTCAGTGTCCCTTGCAGATCGTCGACGCCCCGACTCTTGCCGTTGCGCTGGCCGCCAAGGTCGCCTGACGAAAAAGCCCACTGGTCTCCGAGACCGGCAAGCCAAAAGGCGGCACCGTTCTTCTCCAGCCGCACGCAATCGTTCTCGTAGACCGCGATGCCGGCTTCCTGCAGTGCGCAGCCGGCTTTGGTCGGCCCGCACCCGCGCCGCCGCGCCTCGGCGTCGTCCCACCAGTCGTGATTGCCCAGCACGGCGTGGACGCCCTGCGGCGCCGTGAGCCCACTGAGCGCGCCCGCCCAATCCTCGTAGGCGATCGGATCCGAATAGCGGCCCATGCGATGACCGGAAACGTAGTCGCCGAGTAAGAGAATACAGTCCGGTTGCAGCGCATTCGTGTGCGCGACGATGCGGCGGATGCGATCGAGGCCCATCCACGGCTCGCAGGCATGCAGATCGGCGATGACGGCGAGCTTCAGGCCCAAACCGGCGGGCCAGCGCGGCGGCGACAGCCGATAACGGGTGACGCCCGTGCTCCATGGCTCGGCCAAGGCATAGCCGCCGCAGCCGAAGGTACCGGCGGCGGCAACGCCAAACCCTTTGAAAAACTGTCTGCGCGTGATCACGTCGAGCGGCTCCCGCGCCATTTTCGTGCGCTGGCTCTATCCGCCAAATCCGTCAATTTGAGGTAGCCCCTGCGTCGAAAGGAGGGGGGCGCTGCGGCAAAAAGGAGGGGGCCTTTTCTCCGAATTGAGGGCTAGGCGGTCCCCGCCTGGCTTTCCCCGTCGCTGCCGCCAGCCTCCTCGTCATCGAAGAGGGCGCCTTGCGGGATGGAGAGGCGCTGCGGTCCCGACAGGCCTAAGTGCCGGTAGGCCTTCAAGGTGACGATGCGACCGCGCGGCGTGCGCCCGATGAAGCCCTGCTGCAACAGATACGGCTCGACGATCTCCTCCAGCGCGTCGCGCGGCTCCGACAGCGCGGCGGCGATCGTCTCGATACCGACGGGGCCGCCGTCGTGCGTCCTTGCGATGCAGTCAAGGTAGCGTCGGTCGAGCCCGTCGAGGCCCTCGTTGTCGACCTCGAGCGCCTGCAGCGCCTTGTCGGCGAGCGTCGCATCGATGACGGACGCCGACGCCACCGACGCGAAGTCGCGCACGCGCCGCAACAGGCGCCCGGCGATGCGGGGCGTACCGCGCGCGCGCCGCGCGATCTCATGGGCACCGTCCGCATTGATCGGCGCGCTCAGCACGCGCGCGCCGCGCGTCACCACCAGCTCGAGCTCGGCCACGGAGTAGAAGTTGAGGCGAACGGGGATGCCGAAGCGGTCGCGCAAGGGTGTGGTGAGGAGGCCCAGCCGCGTGGTGGCGCCGACGAGGGTGAACTTGGCCAGATCGATGCGCACCGAGCGCGCCGCCGGCCCCTCGCCGATGATGAGGTCGAGCTGGAAGTCCTCGAGCGCGGGGTAGAGGATCTCCTCCACCGCCGGGTTGAGACGGTGGATCTCGTCGATGAAGAGCACGTCGCGGTCTTCCAGATTGGTCAGCAGCGCGGCGAGGTCGCCGGCTTTGGCGATGACGGGCCCCGAGGTTGCGCGAAAGCCGACGCCCAGCTCGTGCGCGAGGATCTGCGCCAACGTCGTCTTGCCGAGACCCGGCGGGCCGGCAAAGAGCACGTGGTCGAGCGGCTCAGCCCGCGCGCGCGCGGCCTGGATGAAGACCCTGAGGTTGGAGCGCGCCTGCTCCTGGCCGATGAACTCGGCAAGCGAGCGCGGGCGCAACGACGCCTCGGGGGCGTCGGCCTCGCGCTTGGCGGCGGTGACGAGCCGGTCGGTCATGGTTTGTTCGTGCCGGTGTTCGCGTGAAGCGTCAAGGCGCAAGGTTGCGCCACCCACTCAATTGTCCTGCCGCCTCGTCTCAAGGACCGCGGGGATTCGCCCGACCGGGATCAGCAGCAACCAGCTCCACTGCGCCGGAGTCGCACCCCAGGTATTCGCGATCACGATCGACAGGGCGAACACCGCGCCGGTCAACAGAACATTCAGCAGACCCTCGCGCCGCACCGAGGGTGTGACATCGCCCGAGATAAGCTCGGGATCGCGGCACGCATACCACCACATCGCCGCCGACAAGAGCGACGTCATTACCAGCGTGCCGGCATAGAGGCTGGTCGCGAGCGCGGTGCCGTGGTCGCTCAAGAGGCTCGTCACGAACGGAATGAGCCCAATGGTCATGAGGAAGAAAAGATTGAGCCACAGCAGCACGCCGTCGACGCGGCGGATGTAGGAGAACTGCTCGTGATGGCCCATCCACAACAGGCCGATCACGACGAAGCTCAAGACATAAACGCCGAACGCATGCAGGGACCCCTGCAGCACCGAGGGCAGCTGCGCGTCGGTGACACCCTCGGGCAGCTTGAGGTCGAGCACGAGCAGGGTGATGGCGACCGCCATGACCGCGTCGCTGAAGATGATCATGCGATCGGACGGGAAGGTCTTGCGGTAGGCCCGGGAAGCTTGCATCGCAGCGGCATCGCGTCGGTTGCTTTCGTTTGCTGGTGGGCTGCTTCGCGCGCCGCGTCAAGCCTGCGCGCCCGCTACTGCACACAGAGCATATTGCGCTGCGAAAGGCGCAACCGAGGTCGGCGGCGGCACACGGACCCTTCACAGAGCAAGGCGACGGGAGTAGCGTCCGCCTGCGGCGTTAGGGGACGGGAGCAAAGGATGCTCCGGATCATTGTTGCGAGTTGCCTCTGCTTGAGCATCACGGCATCGCTCAGGGCGGGGGAGGTTTGCGTCGCGTGCGAGAAGCCGGCGGCGACTTACCGCTGCACCTTCGAGGAACCGACCCGCAATCGGAAGTTTCAGGTCGGGGACCTCGTGCAGGACGAGGTCTGCACCAAGGTGCTGGCCATGCAGGGGCCGCACGAGGGGTGCAAGATCCTACCCGATGCCGCGCAGACCTGTGACGGCCTCGCGCGGACCGTCACGCTTGCGGACTACCAAAAGATCTTCGCCGGCGACGGCGAGTCCACCTATCAGCCGGGTGTCCTCGAGATTGCGCGGCGCAACGTGTACGCGACATGGGTCTGCGTCACGACGCTGTTCAACGATTGTTGAGGCTGCGCGCCTCCCGTCCTCGCATAGCCGGTTTTTGTTCCTACATTGGGGAGAACCATAACCTCGATGAGGACATGACATGCGTGCAAGCGTGCTCCTTCGCCTAAGCCTGGTGGCGCTGGCCTTTACGTTGGCCTGGTCAGCCGCCCCGCTTCCGCCCCCGATCGCGCCCGCAGCGGCGCGCTCAGCCGACGGCACGACGGACACACAGGCATTCGACGAGGCCTGGAGGCTCGTGCGCGACAAGTTCTATGACCGCAACCTGAAGGGGCTCGACTGGGAGGCGATCGGCAAGACCTTTCGCGCGCAGTATGCAGCGGCCACGACCGACGCTGCGCGCTCCGGCGTCATCAATGCCATGCTGCAAAAGCTCGCCTCCTCCCACACCCACCACTACACCAAGGACGAGACGGCCTACTACGAGCTGGCCGACATCTTCCGCTATGCCCTGCGCCGCGACCTGCCCAAGTATTTCCCGGGCAGGTCCGTCACCTATCCCGGCATCGGCATGTTCACCAGGGAGATCGACGGCAAGACGTTCGTAGCCGCGGTGTTCCCCGGGCTGCCGGCGGCAAAGGCCGGGCTTCTTGCCGGCGACGAGATCGTATCGGCCGACGGCAAGCCGTTTCAGCCGGTGGGCTCGTTCCGCGACAAGGTCGGCAAGTCCGTCACCCTGCAAATCCGCCGCGCGGCGGACGGCCCCGTCAAAGACGTGACAGTGGAGCCCAAACGCATCGAGCCGGACGAGGCCTTCGAGGAGGCGCTAAAGGACAGCGCCCGCATCATCGAGGCGAACGGCAAGCGCATCGGCTATGTGCGCGTGTGGTCGTACGCCGGCAACAGATACCAGGAGCTGCTCGAGGAGGTCTTGAGTGAGGGCAAGCTCAAGGACGCCGACGCGCTGATCTGGGACTTGCGCGATGGCTGGGGCGGCGCGCACCCGCGCTACCTCAACGCCTTCAATCCGTATGGTCCGACGCTCACGCTCACCGACCGCGACGGTGACACCAACGTGGTCGGCTACCGCTGGCGCAAGCCGGTGGCGATGCTGATCAACGGTGGCACGCGCTCAGGCAAGGAGGTGCTGGCCTACGGCTTCAAGAAGAACGGCTTCGGCCCGGTGATCGGCGAGCGCACCGCGGGCGCGCTGCTTGCGGCGACGGCGTTCCTGCTCTCGGACGGCAGCCTGTTGATCCTCGCGGTCGACAATGCCTCGGTCGACGGCGAGCGCCTCGAGGGCAAGGGCGTGGC
>CAYUBZ010000195.1:0-4887 GCA_964443205.1 uncultured Hyphomicrobium sp.
CGCCCATCACCATGGTGACGCGCGGGCCGATCCAGGTCATGGCGCTGATCGAGGAGATGAGCCCCAGGCAGATCAAGGCGCCGACGAAGCGGCCGCCGGCATCGCCGAAAATGTGCTTTCCGGCGATGAGGGCGACGTCGATCTGCCCCGCCATCTGCGCGATCGGGGTGGTGTAGAGGAAGACGGCGTTGAGCCCCACGTAGAGGACGAGCACGGCCAGCGTGGCGGACACCAGAGCGAGCGGCAGGCTCCGCTGCGGATGACGCACCTCGCCGGCGATGTAGGTGGCGGCGTTCCAGCCCGAATACGCGTACATGACGAAGACCAGCCCGACCGCGAACGGAGCCGCGCCGATGTAGTCGAGATCCTGGGCGGAGGGCGCGAACGAGATCGGCTGCGGCGTGCCCAGCGCCAGGCCGGCGACGATCAGCCCCACGATGAGCGCGAGCTTCAACGCCGTCGCGGTGTTGTGAAATGTGCTGCCGAGCCGCACGCCGCTCAAGTGCACGAGCGCGACGAGCCAGGCAGCGCCAAGCCCAAGCGCGAGCGGCGGCGCGCCGGGAACGACGCCCGAGAAGTACTGGCCGAACGCCATTGCCGCCAACGCGACGGGTGCAGCAAAACCGACCGTCGCCGATACCCAGCCGGCCATGAAGCCGACGGCCTGCCCGTAAATGCGCGACAGAAAGTTGTACTCCCCGCCCGAGCGCGGCAGCGCAGCGGCGAGCTCGGCGTAGGAAAGCGCCCCGCACAAGGCCGCGATGCCGCCCACGACCCACAGCAGCAGCACGGCGAAGGCAGACGGGATGCCCTGGACCTGAAATCCGAGGCTGGTGAAGACGCCGATGCCGATCATGTCGGCCACGACGATCGCGGCCGCCGTGACCGTCGACACCCTGCGCAATTCCATCGGGCGCGGCTCCGATAAGGGGGCGCCAATCGTGCTCGCGATTGCCATTGAGAAGCTCGCGCGGGTAGGCGTTCGTGCCTTTGCAAAGCCTAGGGGGCCGCATCGGGTCCGGCAATTGGCTAGCCGATTTGTCTTAACGAAGTTGCCAAATTGCACCTCTCGCGGGACGCCCCGGATACGGCCGCAAGACTCCGTAAAGGCGCGCAAAACCCATCTTGTCGACAACATTTTCGGCTAGCTCGGCGGTTGCAACCGGATTCGTTCTCGATGAGTTGAGCCAAAAGTAAGGGCCTTGCGGCAGAGTTCGCCCAAGGAACGGAGAGGGGGAATGCAGTCTGTGCGAATAAGATGGACCGTCGCGGCCCTTGCCGGCGCGAGCCTTTTGCTCGTGCCTGTCCGCGGCTCAGCCGACGCCATCAACGATCTGCTAATGGGTGCGGCCCAGCATGTGCCTGCACCGCAGCAGGTCTATGCGCGCAGCGCGCCGTTGAAGCGCGACCGGACCGAGCTCATCCCCTTTGCGACGGCACCCTTTCCCTACGCCGGGACTATTGCGGGGACCGACAAGCCGTTCCTCGACGTGGAGCAGGACGGCCGGCGCGGGCACACGACGCCGTTCGGCCGCCTCTACTGGGAGGACGAGACCTATAGCGACCGTCGCGTGCTCCTGCACATCCCCAAAGGGTTCGACGTGCGCAAGCCGTCGGTGATGATCGTCTTCTTTCACGGCCACGGGGCGACGCTTGCCCGCGATGTGCTGAGGCGTCAAAGGGTGCCGGCGCAGATTTCGGCCTCGGGCGTCAACGCCGTCCTCGTGGCGCCGCAGCTCGCCGTCGATGCCGCCGATTCGAGCGCGGGCAAGTTCTGGGAGCCCGGCGCCTTCGCCCGCTTCGTGAGAGAGGCGGCCCAGCGGCTCGCCGAGCTGCACGGTGATAAGCGCTCGGCGCGTACCTTCGCCTCGATGCCCATCGTGCTGGTGGCCTACTCCGGCGGCTACCTGCCCGCGGCCTGGTGCGCCGCCAAGGGCGGCGTGACGTCCCGCCTGCGCGGCGTCATCCTGCTCGACGCGCTCTACGGCAAGCTCGACACGTTCGCGTCCTTGATCGCGCGCGACCCCTCGGTGTTTTTCGTCTCAACCTATCTGAGCTCGACCGAGAGCAAGAACGCGGAGCTGGAGCGCGCGCTGGCCGACCGCGCGGTCGACTTCGACACTGCGCTGGAGCCGCGGCTCGATCCCGGCAGCGTCACGATCTTCCCCGGCGACACCGGCAGCACCGGCAGCACCAAAATCACCCACCGCAATCTCTTGACGCGCGCCTGGACCAACAACCCCCTCGCCGACCTCTTGCGCCGCATGCGCCAATACCGCCGCTGAGGGTCGCGCTAGCTGCGGTAGTACCGCCACAGCCGCACGAGCGTGCGCTGGATCTCCTCGGGCGGCTCGCTGAACGGCTCCAGGTTCAGGCGCACCACGTTCGAGGCGCCCATCGACCACGGCAGGCGCATCAGCGAGCGCCAGAACGGCAGCTTGCGCCAGTCGGCGACCAGCGCGCTCGACAGCAGCATGTTGAGCCCGATCTGCAGCTCGTGCACCGTATTGGCCCGCTCCGCGATCTCCACGATGTCGATGCGGTCGATGGCGCGCCAGTGAATGAGCCCGAACCCTTGGATGAAGATTCCGTACTGGTTGGCACCCAGCGTGGGCCGCCACGTCTCCAGCAGGGGGAAGTTGTAGTAGGCGACGCCCGCCGCCGCGGCGCCCAGCGCCAGCCACACCGTCTGCCCGGTGACCAAGGCCGCCGCCAGAAACGCCGCGGCCAGCAGAGCGATCACATAGACCGGAAACTGGATCTCGTCGCGGTTGTAGGTGACCGAGTAGCCGCCGACGTTGCGCTCGTCCACGCCATCCCCCCTCAACGTGCCTGTGCCCGCCGCGATCAACGCGGCGCGCCGAAGGTCCATCTTCAAGCAATGGCAGCGGGGGTCAAGGGTCGCGGCGCTACCCGATGAAGCGCTGGCCGATGTCGCGGAACGTCGTCTTGATGCGGCGCACGGTGCCGGTGCGGGAGCGCAGCACCACCGATTCCGTCTCGGCGAAGTCGCCGCGGAAGCGCACGCCGTCGAGCAACGAGCCGTCGGTAACGCCGGTGGCCGACACGATGACGTCGCCCGAGGCCATGTCCTCCAGCAGATATTTGCGGTTGATGTCCTTGATGCCCATCTTCTCCGCGCGTGCGCGCTCGTCCTCCGTCGAGGGCATGAGCCGGCCCTGCATCTGGCCGCCGATGCAGCGCAACGCCCCCGCCGCCAGCACGCCCTCGGGCGCGCCCCCGGAGCCTAAGTAAATGTCGATGCCGGTCTCTTCCGGGTCGGTGGTCCAGATCACGCCGGCAATGTCGCCGTCGGGAATGAGCTGCACCCCGGCGCCTGCGGCGCGCACCGCCGCGATCAGCTCGGTGTGGCGCGGCCGGTCGAGGATGCAGGCGGTGATCTCCTCGATCGGCACGCCCTTGGCCTTGGCCAGGGTATTGAGGTTCTCGGCCGGCGAAGCGTCGAGATCGACGAGGCCTGCAGTGTAGCCCGGGCCGATCGCGATCTTGTTCATGTACATGTCGGGCGCATGCAAGAGGCCGCCGCGCTCGGCGATGGCGAGCACGGCCAGCGCGTTCGGCATCGCCTTGGCGCAGATGGTGGTGCCCTCCAAGGGATCTACGGCGATGTCGACCTCGGGCCCCTCGCCCGAGCCGACCTGCTCGCCGATGTAGAGCATCGGCGCCTCGTCCATCTCGCCCTCGCCGATGACCACGGTGCCGCGGATGGGAAGCTTGGCGAGCTCCCGGCGCATGGCGTCGACGGCGGCCTTGTCGGCCGCCTTCTCGCGGCCGCGCCCGCGCAGGCGTGCCGCCGCGATCGCCGCGGCTTCCGTCACCCGCGTCACCTCGAGCACCAGCACGCGGTCGAGACCGGACTTGATGTGCTCTCCTGTTGTCATGGACTGTCCCTCCGCGGCTACTGCCGAGCGTCCTCGTTGAGCTTCTCGATGCGGATCACCTGGGGACGTTCGGATACCTTGCCATCCTGCTCGATCGCTTTGACCGCCTTGCGGATCGATTCCTCGGTGGTCTCGTGCGTGATCATCACGACGGGCGCCGGCGCACCCGGCTTGACGCGGGCGCCGATGCCCGGCAGCGCCGAGCGGGGACGCCGCTGCACGATGCTCTCGATCGAGACCTCTTGGTCGCCCATGCGCTTGGCGATCGCCGCCATGGCGCCGGGCCGGTCGTAGACGGCAAGACGCACGTAGTAGGCGCCCTGGTGGGCGCCGAGCTTGGCCTTCTTATACGGCTTCAAGTTACGGGCGTGTGTCAGCAGCGGCGGCACCAGGCTTCCGCGTGCGATGTCGAGGATATCGCTGGCGACCGCCGAGGCCGTCGGGTGGGCGCCGGCGCCGGGCCCGATGAGCAGCAGGCTGCCGCAATAGTCCGCGTCGATGGCGACCGCGTTGGTCACGCCCGAGACCTCGGCGATGGCCGAGTGCTTGGGCACCATCGCCGGATTGACGCGCGCCTCGATACCGCTTTCCGCCCGCGTGGCGACGCCCAACAGCTTGATGCGGTAGCCCATGTCCTCGGCCGCCTCGATGTCGGCCTCGGTGATCGTCTGGATGCCCTCGACGTGAATCTGATCGAACGCGATCTTGGTGCCGAACGCCAGGCTGGTCAGGATGGCGAGCTTGTGCGCGGTGTCGAACCCGCCGATGTCGAACGTCGGATCGGCCTCTGCATAGCCGCGCACCTGCGCTTCCTTCAGCACGTCCTCGAAGGAGCGCTGCTCGTCGGCCATGGTGGTCAGGATGTAGTTGCAGGTTCCGTTCAAGATGCCGTAGACGCGGCGCACGTCGTTGGCGCTGAGCGACTCCCTGAGCGTCTTGATGATGGGGATGCCGCCGGCGACGGCTGCCTCGAAGTTCAAGGCGA
>CAYUBZ010000196.1:0-4867 GCA_964443205.1 uncultured Hyphomicrobium sp.
CTGGCAGGTAAGTCTTCCATCGGTGACTTCATGGTGATCGCATCGGGCCGGTCGGACCGGCACGTGGGCGCGATCGCCGAGCAGATCCAACGCAAGCTCAAGGAACGAGGCCTCGGTCGCGTGCGCATCGAGGGCCTGGAGGCGTGCGACTGGGTTCTGCTCGACACCGGCGACATCATCGTCCACGTCTTCCGGCCCGAGGTGCGCGAGTTCTACAACCTCGAGAAGCTGTGGTCGGCTGAGCGGCCGGGCGAGCACGTCGCCCACTGAGCTAGGCGGCGACAGCGAAGCCCGCGTTGACATCCCGCAGGCTGAGCGGGAGAAGCGCCGATGCGCCTGATCGTTGCCGCCGTGGGCCGTCTCAAGGAGCCTGAGCGCGCGCTGTTCGACCGCTACGCCAAACGCTTCGATGCGGCGGGGCGCGGTCTGGGGCTCGGCCCCGTCAAACTTTCCGAGATCGCTGAAAGCCGCTTGCCCACGCCCGAGCTGCGCAAGGCCGACGAGGCGGCGCGGCTCTTAAAGGCTGTGAGCGCGGCGGAGGTGACGGTCGCACTCGACGCCGAGGGACGCGCGCAGTCGAGCGCGGCGTTCGCGCGCTGGCTTGCTGCGCGGCGCGACGGTGGCACGAAAGCCCTGGCGTTCGTGATCGGAGGCCCCGACGGGCACGGGGCCGCAGCCCTCGATGCCGCCACGCTGAAGTTGTCGCTCGGCGCCATGACGCTGCCGCACGGCCTTGCCCGCATCGTGCTCTCAGAGCAGCTCTACCGCGCCGCGACGATCCTTGCAGGCCACCCCTATCACCGCGGGTGAGGCACCCGGCCGGTGGAACTCCTGCGGGCTTTGCGGTATTCTCCCGGCGTTCGTCTAAGATGCTTTCAAGCGTGATTCGATGTGACCAGCGGACTCTAGAGCGAACTGGGGGAACGACATGGGCGCGATCGGCACTTTCCTTGTTCTCGTTATCATCGGAGCCGGCATCGGTATTGCGATGACCCGCTATGGCCGCAGCTGGCTCGGCCGCCAAGTGGCCGGTGCCACCGGGGCCGACGACATCACCTACGCGTTGGTGGGCGTTGCCGGCTCCTTCATGGGCTTTCACATCGCCCTGATCCTGGGGCTATTGTCCCTATTCCTGCTGTACGTGGTGGCGGCGCTCGGAGCCGCGCTTACCGTATGGGGCTGGCGCAGCCGCTGAGCGGCGACCGGCCTTCCGCGGGCGCCTCATTGATCGACCGGCGCTCACGTCATGCAGGGGCGGGGGACCCTTCGGACTGCGCGACCGTCGTCGTATCGTCCTCGTTGAGCACCATCAGCAGCGGGGTCAGGCCTTCGACATCCTCCAGGCGGAAGATCTCGATGTCGCGGCGCGCTTTCTCGCTCCAGCCGGCAATCGCGAGTGCGCGCTCCGCCTTAGAGAAGAGGCCGTGATTGCGCAGCGGCATGGCCTTCTCGAGGACCTCGTCCTTCAGCTGCTCCTCCGGAATGCCGCGGGCCTTGAGCTCGGCCAGCCACGCCTTGCGAACTTCGGTCAGGTCGGTGTCGCTGCCCAACTTCTCCTCGGCTTTGAGCGTGTCGAGCTCGCCTTTCTTGAACCAGTGTTTTTTCGGCCAGCGCACGAGGCCCATGTCGTCGAGGACGCCGACAAGCTGGTTCATGGCCAGCGCCCGCAAGCCTTCCTCTTTGTCGTTGGGATCGGCACTGTAGAGGTTGGGGATGACGATATAGGACTCACGTCTGTGATGGATGAAATGCTGGCGCACCCACGCCAGACTCGCGCCCGGCGCGCTTGCGATCGCCGTCGCAATGGCGGCGCGGATCTGGCGCATCACGGCAGCCGTCGGCCGCAGGCTCGGCGCCCCCGGCGGGTTGAGGATGGCGAGAGCCAAAAGCCCCATGTCGACACCGATGGTGGCGAGCAGGGCGATGAGGTCGCGGCCCGAGATCGGCTCGCCGGCGGCGGTGGCGTGCCCGGTGCTGGTCCCGCCGGAGAAGACGTAGCTCGCAAGACTCGACAGGTAGGCGCCGATGTTCTGCCACAGGTTCTTAATCGCGTTGGCGACGCCGGCCGGCCCTTCGCTGAACTCGGCCTGGCGCAGCTTGAGGGTGGCTGGCTGATCGGCCTGGTCGGCGGCCTGCGTCAGGCGCTGCGCCAAGGTCGGATCATAGCAGGAGAAGCCCGTCTCTCCCGGCGCAACGGAGACGGCGGAGGCGAGCGCGCGCATCTCCGCTGCCGTCGACTTGCCGAGCTCGTTGGAGCGCGCGGCGATCGAGCGCGCCCGGCCGCGAATGTTGCGCGCCATGGCATCGAAGCTCTGCTGGCGCTCGGCGAAGGTGGCGCCTTGCAGCTCGGAGACGCTCTTGCGCATCTGCTCGAGATCGGTTTGCACCGGCACGAGCCACGAGTTCTGCACGCTGTCGCGTAGCGATGCGATCTGGTCGCGCACGCCGCGCCGCGCATTATAGAGCGGCCCGCGGCCGGCGCCCGAGGGCGTGCCGCAGCTTCCTCCGCTCGTCTCCTCGCGCGCCATCTGGCTTTCCGACCAGGTCACGACGTTGTCGAGCTGGATCTTGACCGCATCGAGCCGGGCCGCGACCGCCGTGCCGGCGTCGCGCGCGTCCTCCTGCAAACCGGAAAGGCCCGTGCGCGTCGCCTCCTCGCCGGCAATCAGGCTCCACCAGAAGCCGTAGCCGAAACCGATCGACCACACCGCTAGGAACACATACAGCGGGAAGGTGACCATGCGCTCGGTCACGCTGCGGCGCGCGCCGAAGGTCTCGCGCAGCGCCAGCCACATGAGGAAGGTGAGCGCCACGACGACGACGATGACGAGGATGTCGTTGGAGAAGGTGAGGCCGCCCGGCAGCTCCTGCTCCTGGGCGGCGGGCGAGGTGGAGACGCCGATGATGAAATCGCGCATCCCGTGCCAGGTGGCAAAGCCCGAGATCACGAGCAGCATCAAGGACGCGAGGCCGATGAGCGTGTTGCGCCCCAGCAGATAGTCGGCAACGCGGCCCAATTTCGAGGGTTGCGGCGCGTATGTGTCTGACATCCCTTGGCCCCCCTTCTGCTTGTATAGGCCCGATATAGGAAAAAAGCGCGTTTGTCGCCTCGATTGGCGCGCTTTTCATGCCTCAGCGCGGTGAGCGTATCACCGCTGCAACGCCCTTGGGACGCAGTTGTCCTAACGAAACCGCGGGCTTAGTGTTGGGGTTCCATTCGCTCAAGGGTGCAGCGCGTGACATGACGGTGACGGCCTTCGACTTCGACCTCCTGGCGCAAGGCGGATTTCCGCTTCAACGCTTCGAGCCGGACCAGAAGATCTTCGTGCAGGAGGACGAGGGCGCCTGCATGTACGTCGTGCGCTCGGGCAAGGTCGCCATCACGTCCGCCGGCGCCATCCTGGAGAACGTGGGGCCCAACGGTACGTTCGGCGAGATGGCCCTGCTCGACGGCTCGCCCCGCAGTGCCACCGCGACCGCGCGCGAGCCGACCGAGCTCGCCGTCATCGACGAGAAGGCTTTTCTCTATCTCGTCGAGAAGAACCCCGCATTCGCGCTCGCCCTGCTGCGGCAGCTCGCGGCGCGTCTGCGCCGCGCGACCGAGAGCCTTTAGGGCTATTCGTCGTTCACATCCTCAGCAGGATCCGGTCGAGCAGCGCCGTCGGCAGCGCGCGCTTGAGGACCGCGGAGAGATAAGTCGGCGTGGTCACGTAATAGCGCGGCTTGGGGCGCGGGCTTTCCAGCGCGTGCACCAGCTTGGCGGCGACCGCCTCGGGCTCAAGCTTGAACGCCGACGTGCCGCCGGCCTCCATGACGGCGAGACGCGCCCGGTACGTCTCCCGGTGCGGGGAAGTGTCGACGTCGATGGTCGCCTTGAAATTTTCAAGCGCCGAGGAAACGAAGCGGCTGTGGATGGGCCCGGGCTCGATGATCGCCACGCGGATGCCGGTATCGCGCAGCTCAAGTCGAAGCGAGTCCGACAAGGCTTCGAGCGCGAACTTCGAGGCGCAGTAGGCGCCGCGGTAGGGCCCGGAGACCAAGCCCAGCACGGACGAGCACTGCACGATGCGGCCCCGTCCGTTGGCGCGCATGGCCGGCAGGATGCGCCGCGTCAGCTCGTGGACGCCGACGAGGTTGATCTCGAGCTGGCGGCGCAAGAGTTCGGCGCTGACATCCTCGACCGCGCCGACCTGTCCGAAGCCGGCGTTGTTGAACAACGCGTAGAGCCTGCCGTCCGTGCGCCGCAAGGCTTCCTCGGCGCAGGCCGCGATTGCATTGGGATCGCCGAGCTCGAGGGGCAGCGCCTCGACTCCCTCCTCGTTTTCGAGGCGCGCAAGGTCGGGCTCTTTGCGCGCGGTCGCCAGCACGCGCCATCCGCGCGCCTTCAAGGTCCGCGCCGCGGCGAGACCGATGCCCGAGGAGCAACCGGTGATGAGGATCGCGCGGGCGCTCACGATCCGGCCGCTGTGCGTAAAGGAGCCGTGCTGCCCGAATAAGGCACGAAGGCCCGGCCGCGGTGTCCGAAGTCGCACACCTCGGGGTGCAGGATCTCGGCGAGGATCTCCGCGCTCTCGACGAGACGCGGGCCCGGCCGGTTAAAGTAGGCATTGCCGTCGGCGATGAAGACCGAGCCGTCGCGCACCGCGCGCAAGCTGTTCCACGTCGCGTTGCCGGCGAGCCCGCCCATCTCGCGCGTCGTCGTCGCAATGTCGTAGCCGCAGGGCGCAACCAGAATCGCGTCGGGGTCGGCGGCCGCCACCTGCTCCCAGGCGATCCACGGCGAGGTGGCACCGGTCTCGCCAAAGAGATTGACGCCGCCGGCCGCCTCGATCAGCTCCGGCATCCAGTGCCCGCCCGACATGGGCGG
>CAYUBZ010000197.1:0-4852 GCA_964443205.1 uncultured Hyphomicrobium sp.
TGCACCTGCGCGATATCGAGATCGGTGCCGAGCTCGAACGTCACCTCGATGGAGAATTGGCCGTCGCCGGTCGAGTTCGACGTGATGTAGAGCATGTTCTCGACGCCGTTGATCTGCTGCTCGAGCGGGGCAACGACGGTTGCGGCGACGACGTCGGCGCTGGCGCCGGGGTATTGCCCGGTGACGTTGACGGTCGGCGGCGCAATCTCAGGGTATTGCGCGACCGGCAGCCGCCCGTAGGACACCGCGCCCAGGATCACGAAGACCATCGAGATCACGGCGGCAAAGATCGGCCGGTCGATGAAGAACTGGGAGATGCGCATGTGGCGTCACTCGCTCTTGGTGGGCGACGGCGTTGGCGCGGCCAAGGCGATCGCCCCGTCCTGCGGCGCCACCCGCGCGCCGGGGCGCACGCGCATCAAGCCATTGATGACGACGCGGTCGTCCGCCTTGAGGCCCGACTTGATGACGCGCAGGCCGTCGACGAGGCGTCCGAGCGTCACGTAGCGCTGTTGCGCGACGTTATCGGCATCGAGAACGAACACGAACTTGCGCACCTGCTCGGTGCCGATTGCGGTATCGGGCACGAGCAGCGCTTGCACCGGCGGCGCCATGGCGACGCGCACGCGCGCGAACATGCCGGGCGTCAACGTGCCGTCGGGGTTGGGGAGCTCGGCGCGCCCGCGAATGGCGCCGGAGGAGCGATCGATGGCATTGTCGATGAAATCCATGTGCCCTTCGTGGACGAACGCCGCCTCGTCGATGAGCTTCAGCCTGACGGGGACCTTCAATTGGGGGCTGCGTGCGTCGGCGTGAGCGCGCAGGAAGCGCAGGTAGGAGGATTCGTCCCAGGTGAACTCGAAGCGGATCGGGTCGGTCGACTGGATGGTCGCCAGCAGCGTCGTGCTGCCGTTGGTGCCGCCGGTCACGAGGTTGCCCACCGAGACGCGCCGGTCGCCGATGCGGCCGGATACCGGCGCCTTGAGCTCGGTGAACTCCAAGTTCAGCCGGGCCTGATGCACGGCCGCCTCCTGGGCGCTCACCGTTGCCTCGGCCACGCGCTTTGCTTGCACGCGCTGATCGAGCGTCTGCTGGGTGATGGTCGTGTCGAGCTTCAGGCGGCGGCCGCGAGCCAGATCGCCCTCGGCGAAGGCGAGGTTGGCTTTGGCCTGCTCGAGCGTTGCCTCCGCCTGCTCAAGCGCGGTCTGGAACGGCCGCCGGTCGATGGTGAACAGCCGCTCGCCGGCCTTGACCATTTGCCCGTCGCGGAAATGGATCGCCTCGAGGTAGCCGGAGACGCGCGCGCGCACTTCCACCGCATCGACCGCGACGAAGCGGCCGACGTATTCCTCCTCGTCGGCAACCATTTTCCGCACCGGATGGGCGATGGTGACCTCCGGCGGTGCCGGCGGCGCGGTCTTGGCCTGCGTCTGGGATTGATCGCAGCCGGCAAGGGCCAGGGCCAGCAGCGGCAAGAGAACAAGGGGGTAAGCGAGGCGGGGGAGGGACATGCGAAACCCTTAAAGGCGAGGTTGAGAGCGCGTGTTTTAAACGCTCAACGACTTCGTGTGGGCGGCGGATCCGTGGGGTCTGCTATGCTGCTGCGAGGACGCCGGCGACGGACCGGGCGCGGCGCAAGGCACCGTCCACCGCGCGTTCCGCCGCGTCGGGGCCCAACGCCACGCCTTCGATCAGGATTGTCTCGATGTCGGTGATGCCCAGGTAGCCCAGGATCGCGCGCAGATAGCTTTCCTCGTGCTCAAGGGGCCGCATGGGTCCGCCCGAGTAGATTCCGCCACGTGCCAGGACGAGAATAACGCGCCGCCCACCGAGCAGGCCTTTGGTGCCGTGCTCGGTGTAGCGGAACGTGCGGCCGGGACGGACGACGTAGTCGATCCACGCCTTGAGCGTCGAGGGCACGCCGAAGTTGATCATGCCAGCGGCGATGACGATCGTGTCGGCGCAAACGAGCTCGTCGACCAGGATGTCGGACTGCTCGAGCAACGCCTTTTGCCGCTCCGTCCGCGCTCCGGCAATCGAGCGCGTGGCGGTGATGAAATCCTCGTCGATATGCGGCAGTGGATGGCCGGCAAGATCGCGGATGGTGACGGGCGCGTCAGGATGTACAATGCGCAGCTCCTTGAGGACGCGTGCGGCCACCAGGTTGGAATAGGAGGTATCGCGACGGGGACTGCTCGTCAGGCACAGGATTTGGCGCATTGCTGGGCCCCACTCGATGCTGCAGTGCGAGACGAGAGACATGACAACGTCCGCACATTGTGATACTGACCGGTAACACCTATATCCTATACTGACCGGTCACACCCTAGTCAAGAGGCCATGACAAAAACCGTTTCACACGCCATTTCGGAAGCTCCGCAGGCCCCCCCGCGCGAGCGAATCCTCGCCGTCGCCCGCGATCTCTTCTATCGGCACGGCATTCGCGCGGTCGGTGTCGAGGCGATCGCCGAGGCCGCCGCCACCAACAAAATGACGCTCTACCGGCACTTCGGTTCCAAGGACGAGCTGGTCGCCGCCTATATCAGCGAGCTCGCCAAGGAGGGCGACCAGGTGTGGGAGACGCTGGCGGAGGCGTATCCGGGCGATCCCCACGCCCAGCTCGAGGGCTGGGTGCGGCATGTTGAGAAGATTTTCATCGACCGGGAGGATCGCGGCTGCGCCATCGCCAACGCCGCCGTGGAGCTGCGCGATATGGACCACCCGGCGCGGAAGATCATCGACGACTACAAGACCAGAAAGCGCGACAGGCTCGTTGGCTTGTTTCGCGATGCCGGCTACGCCGAGCCCGAGGTTCTCGCCGACGAGGTCTTCCTGCTGTTCGAGGGCGCGCGAATCTCCATCCAGTGCTGCTCAGGCCCCAGCGGCCCGGCCTCGCGGCTGGTCGGCATGCTGCGGTCGCTGCTGGCCGATCACGCACGCAAGCCCCGCTGAGCAACTCGCAAAAGCGTAATCGGATATCAAAGCGGTCGTGGAGCTTTGGTGGAGGTGAGAGGAATTTCCTCGAACCGGAACCACCGCGCGCAGGGTTGGCGTGGCGGCTGCGCGCAAAGAAAAATGGTGGAGCCGAGGGGAATCGAACCCCTGACCTCTGCAGTGCGATTGCAGCGCTCTCCCATCTGAGCTACGGCCCCGTTCGAGTGGGCGGCATTTAGGGGGCGGCCCGGATTCTTGTCAAGGAACGGCCCGGAAATCCCGTTTACGCCGCCCCGTGGCCTTGCCCGCCGTCCCTCGCAAGGCTACACGTCAGCCGGGCACCCAATCCAGAGCGCATCTCCATGATCGAACTCCTCGGCTTCATCAGCTACCTGATCACCCTCTATACCTACATCGTCATCGCGAACGTGATCCTGAGCTGGCTGATGGCGTTCGGCGTGGTCAATCCCTACAATCCGACCGTGCGTGTCATCTGGCAGGCGCTCAACGCGCTCGTCGAGCCGCTGTTGCGGCCGATCCGCGCCGTGATGCCGAACCTCGGTGCGATCGACATCTCCCCCATCGTCCTGCTGCTGGGGTGCTTCTTCGTGCAAAGCGTGGTGCTGCCCAACATTGCCAAGCTCTTCGTGTGATGGGGGCCCGTGCGCTGCCCCCGGGGCTGTCTCATGAGCTGCCTCAAGAGCTACCCTGGCGCGCGGGCGCGAGGTGCGTCATCGTGCGCGTGCGCCTGACGCCGAAATCCTCCATAGAAGGCATCGGGGGCGTGGGGCCGACCGCCGAGGGGCCGGCGTTTGCGGCGCGGGTGCGCGCCATTCCGGCCGAGGGCGAGGCCAACGCGGCGCTGGAGCGGCTGGTGGCGCGCTGGCTCGACGTGCCCAAGAGCACGGTGCGCGTTACACACGGCGCCAAATCGCGCGTCAAGTCGCTCACCATCAGCGGGGAAACCGGTTGCCTGGAAGCGCGGCTCAAGGCCAAGCTTAAGAGCGCCGGATGATAGGGAGAACGAGGGAGGACCGCCGCCAATGACCCAAGCCTACACCATCGACGGCAAGGCGATCGCCGCCAAGGTTCGCGCCGATGTCGCCGCCGACGTCGCCCGCATCAAGTCGCAGCACGGCTTTGCGCCGGGCCTTGCGGTGGTGCTCGTGGGCGAGGATCCGGCGAGCGCCGTCTACGTGCGCAACAAGGCCAAGCAGACCGTCGAGGTCGGCATGCAGTCGTTTGAGCACAAGCTCCCCGAGGAGACCACGGAGGCCTTCCTTCTCGATCTCGTGGCCAAGCTCAACGCCGACCCGGCCGTGCACGGCATTCTGGTGCAGATGCCGCTGCCCAAGCACATCGACAGCCCCAAGGTGCTGGAGTCGGTCGATCCCGCCAAGGACGTCGACGGCTTTCACCCGATGAACGTCGGCCGGCTGTCGATCGGTGAGCGGGCGCTCGCGCCCTGCACGCCCGTCGGCTCCATCATTCTGGCGAAGTCGGTCCAGCACGACCTGACGGGTCTCGACGCCGTCGTCGTCGGCCGCTCCAACATTGTCGGCAAGCCGATGGCGCAGCTGCTCCTGCGCGAGAACTGCACGGTGACCATCTGCCACTCACGCACCAAGGATCTGCCGGGCGTGGTGCGGCGCGCCGATCTGGTCGTCGCGGCGATCGGCAAGCCGGAGTTCGTCAAGGGTGACTGGATCAAACCCGGTGCCATCGTGATCGACGTCGGCATCAACCGCATCGTGAAGCCCGACGGCAAGGGCAAGCTCGTGGGCGACGTGGCCTTCGCGGAGGCCGCAGCTGTGGCCGGCGCCATCACGCCGGTTCCGGGCGGCGTCGGGCCGATGACGATCGCGTGCTTGCTCAAAAACACGGTCGAGGCGGCGCTGATGCAAAAGGGGCTGCCGGC
>CAYUBZ010000198.1:0-4809 GCA_964443205.1 uncultured Hyphomicrobium sp.
TTTCCGATAGCCGTCGAAGAATGCTTGCTTCACGCAATACTCTGCTTTGAGCTCTGCACCGAGAACAGAAACACGCTCATGCACATTATTCACGACCACCAGATCGAACCGCGGGACGTTCTGATGGGTAAGAAAAAGAACTCAGCTAAGACACGCGACAACTTCTACTCGCTACCCATTGAGGCCGTGCGGAAGATCGCGGATGCGATCCTGGCGACAAACGACTTCGCGACCGGCATGTCGATGTTTATGTTCCGCGAGTGGCTGGAAGCCCACGAGGAACGCCCAGGAGAAGAGATAATCAGGGAACTTATGAGCAAGGTCGGACCAAACACATTGCCCGATAGACCTCCTCGACCAGATAAGCTGATCCCACTCCAGCTTTCTTCAGAACCATAAAACGCTGCTGCCCAGCCTCAAACATCTCGGGCGTCACCTCGATCTGAGGGACGCCCGTTTCTGTGTCGCCGGCCTGTCCAGGCTGACCTACCACGATTCTGCTTTCTCAGGTATATACTTCCCCAGATAACCCGATTTGTTTCATAGGATTAACCTGTCACGAAAACGTAGTGGGGCTGGTCTATCAAGGGGCCGTCGGCGCGAGGCGCCGTGCGGGGGTCATTTTTTGAGGCACAACGAGCAGCCCTCGCTTTACCTCCAGCATCAGGAGATTAGCGTGAGCACCAAGTTTATCGCCTTGGCGGCGGCGGCCGTCGTGGGCGCCTTCGTGTCGCAACCGGTCGTCGCTGCGGACATCTCAGGGGCAGGGGCGACTTTTCCGTATCCCATCTATGCAAAGTGGGCTGATGCCTACAAGAAAGAGACCGGGATCGGCCTGAACTACCAGTCGATCGGCTCGGGCGGCGGCATCAAGCAGATCAAGGCTAAGACCGTCACCTTCGGGGCTTCGGACGCCCCGTTGTCGGGCAAGGACCTTGGCGAGATCGGTCTTGCGCAATTCCCCATGGTCATGGGCGGCATCGTGCCGGTCGTGAACCTTGAAGGCATCAAGCCCGGCGAGCTTGTTCTCGACGGCACCACAGTTGCCAACATCTTCCTCGGCAAGATCAAGAAGTGGGATGACGCGGCCATCAAGAAGCTCAACCCCGACGCGAAGCTGCCTTCGACTGCCATCGTGGTTGTGCACCGCTCGGACGGATCGGGCACGACCTACAACTTCACCTACTACCTCTCCGATGTGAGCCCGGATTGGAAGTCGAGCGTCGGTACCGAGAAGGCCGTCGAGTGGCCCGTCGGCATTGGCGCCAAGGGTAACGAGGGCGTCGCCAACAACGTCGCCCAGACGGCCGGCTCGATTGGTTATGTCGAGTATGCGTATGCCAAGCAGAACAAGCTGACCTATACCGACATGATGAATAAGGACGGCAAGAAGGTCGCTCCGACGTCGGAGACTTTCGCCGCCGCTGCCGCCAATGCCGATTGGGAAAGCAAGCCCGGCTACGGCGTCATCCTTGCCAATCAGCCCGGTGCCACGACATGGCCGATGACCGCGGCGACCTGGATCCTGATGTACAAGAGCCCGAAAGACCCCGCTGCTTCCCGCTCGGCGCTCGAGTTCTTCGCTTGGGCTTACGACAACGGCGGCAAGATGGCCGATGAGCTCGACTACATCGCGATGCCGGAAAGCGTCGTCAAGAGTGTCAAGGCCATGTGGGCCAAGGACATCAAGGGCGCGGATGGCAAGCCGATCTTTGCCAGCAACTAAGCTCGCCGACTTACGACGGGGCGTGGACGGCATCTGTTCGCGCCCCGTTCGTCCGCGAGCTTACCCACTCGCCTAAAGTCACGCACAACGATAAAAGGCTCATTGAGCCGGTTAGAGCCACAAATGGTCGACGTGACGTTGCACCTTCCCACCCGTTCATCTGAAGCGGAAGCCGAGCGAACCGTGGTGCTCGGCAAGCTGCGGCGCGGAGATGCGATCTTCCGCGGGGTGACCCTCGGCGCGGCGGTGAGCGTGCTGATCATCCTGGGGGCGGTATTCGTGTCCCTGATCGATGGCGCGGCGCCCGCCTTTCGCGAGTTCGGCCTGGGATTCATCACGACGCAATCCTGGAACCCGGTCACTGAAAAATTCGGCGCCCTTGCGCCCATCTATGGAACGCTCGTCACGTCGGCCCTGGCCATGCTCATCGCCGTGCCGATCGGACTTGGCATAGCAGTCTTCATCACCGAGCTCTGCCCGCCCCTTTTGCGACGCCCGATCGGGGTCGCAATCGAGCTGCTCGCCGGCATTCCCAGCATCATCTATGGCATCTGGGGCCTCTTCTTCTTCGCGCCCTTCCTGCAGCAGACCCTGCAGCCGGCCCTGATCGACACCTTTGCAAATGTTCCCATTTTCTCCACGCTGTTTGCCGGTCCGCCCTACGGCATAGGTATTCTCACGGCCTCCTTCATCCTTGCAATCATGGTGCTGCCCTTCATCACGGCGATCAGCCGCGACGTCTTCGATACGGTGCCGATCGTGCTGAAGGAATCGGCCTACGGGCTTGGTTGCACCACGAGTGAGGTCGTGCGCAGCGTGGTCATTCCCTACACGCGCGTGGGATTGATCGGCGGCGCGATGCTTGGCCTCGGGCGCGCCCTCGGCGAGACGATGGCCGTCACCTTCGTGATCGGCAATGCGCACCGGATCTCAGGGTCGCTTATCGCTCCCGGCACCACGATCTCGGCGACGATCGCCAACGAGTTCACCGAGGCGGTCGGTGAGCTTTACACATCGTCCCTGGTCGCGCTTGGCCTCATTCTCTTCTTCATCACCTTCGTCGTATTGGCCGCCGCCCGGTTTATGCTGATGATGCTCGAGCGCAAGACGGGGAAATGATCGATGGACTTCGACCGGGCACGCTATGGCCGCCGCAAGCGCCGCAACACAAGGACCTCGATTCTATCCTTTTCGGCAACGGCGCTGGGATTGGGCATCCTGGGAATCATCCTCGGGACGCTCTTCTTCAAGGGCTTCGGCGGCCTCGGGCTTGACGTATTCACCGAGATGACGCCGCCGCCCGGCAGCGCCGGCGGACTGCTCAATGCCATCGTCGGCAGCCTCATCATGACCGCCATCGGCGTGGCGATCGGCACGCCGATCGGCATTTTGGCCGGAACCTACATGGCGGAGTATGGGCGCTATAATAAGCTGACGATGGTCGTGCGGTTCATCAACGACATCCTGCTCAGCGCGCCGTCGATCGTCATGGGCCTTTTCGTCTATACCATCATGGTTGCGCCGATGGGCCACTTCTCCGGATATGCCGGTGCCGTGGCCCTGTCGTTGCTTGTCATCCCGATCGTCGTCCGCACGACGGAGGACATGCTGCTCCTGGTGCCGGGTTCGCTGCGGGAAGCCGCCGCCTCACTGGGAATGCCGCGTTCTCTGGTGGTTCAGAGGGTCGCCTACAAGGCGGCGCGGGCTGGAATCATCACCGGCGTTCTATTGGCCGTGGCGCGCGTCAGCGGCGAGACCGCACCGCTTCTGTTCACGGCTTTGAACAATCAATTCTGGAGCACGAATCTCAACGCGCCGTTTTCCAGTCTTCCCGTTGTCATTTTCCAATTCGCACTGAGCCCCTATGCCGACTGGCAGCGTCTGGCGTGGGTCGGTGCGCTCATAATCACGTTGGCGGTGCTTGCGCTCAGCATCGCCGCTCGCTGGCTCAGTTCGTCGAGGACCACGCAATGAATCTCATGCCGTCCACCACATCCAAGCTCAAGGAAAAGATCTCGATCAGGAAGCTCAACTTCTATTACGGCGACAACATTGCGCTCAAGGATATCAATATGCCGCTCTATGAGCGGCTGGTGACGGCATTCATTGGCCCATCGGGCTGCGGCAAGTCCACCCTGCTGCGTGTCCTCAACCGGATGTACGACCTTTATCCCAAGCAGCGTGCCGACGGCGAGGTGCTGTTCGACGGCGCCAACATTCTCTCGCCCAAGCAGGACGTGAACCTGCTGCGCGCCCGCATTGGAATGGTCTTCCAGAAGCCCACGCCGTTTCCGATGACGATCTACGACAACATCGCATTCGGCGTTAAGCTCTACGAGCGCATCGGCAAGTCGGATCTGGACGAGCGCGTGGAGCAGTGCCTGCGCAAAGCGGCACTGTGGACGGAGGTCAAGGACAAGCTCGGCGACAGCGGCCTCAGTCTTTCAGGTGGCCAGCAGCAGCGCCTGTGCATCGCGCGCACGGTGGCGATCAGGCCCGACATCATTCTGTTCGACGAGCCGTGCTCGGCGCTCGACCCGATTTCGACGGCGCGGATCGAAGAGCTGATCGACGAGCTGAAGCAGGACTACACGATAGCCATCGTCACGCACAACATGCAGCAGGCGGCCCGCGTTTCGCAGAAGACGGCCTTTATGTATCTCGGCGAGTTGGTCGAATTCGATGACACCACCAAAATCTTCACCAGCCCCCAGGAGAAGCGCACGCAGGATTACATCACGGGGCGGTTCGGCTGATGGTACGCTTCCCCCTTTCGTTTGGCCGGGCGCGCGCGCAAGGAGAACCCATGAACGAGCACACCGTAAAATCCTACGAGGAAGAGCTGGCGCTGCTCGACAAGAAGATCGCCCAGATGGGCGGTCTTTCCGAGCAGCTCCTCGGTCGATCGCTCGAAGCGCTGGAGCGGCGCGATCCCAAGGTCGCCGAGGAGGTGGTCCTGTCGGACCGCATGATCGACAACCTCGAGCGCGAGATCGAGGAGCAGGTGATCTCCATGGTCGCCCGCCGCCAGCCGATGGCCGACGACCTGCGCCACATCATGGGCGCGCTGCGCATCACCACCG
>CAYUBZ010000199.1:0-4777 GCA_964443205.1 uncultured Hyphomicrobium sp.
GTTGGAGCACACGAGCTCGGCAAGACCATCGGTCTTGTGCGCGTCGGTCATGCGCGTCGAGCGCATCTCATGGATCACGACGGGGACGCCGGCGCAGGCGATCTGCCAGGCGGCCTCCGAGCCCGCGAGCCCGCCCCCGATGACGTGGATGGGCTTCATCTGGGTCATGGCGGCGCACGCTAGAGGAAATGGCAAGGGACCACAATGTTGCGCGCTGGTGGCCATAATGGATCGCAGCTATTGGCGCATATTGTGGTCGCCGCGCTGCCCTCGTTGTCTTGCGCGGCGGATCGGATATTGTGCGGGCCGCTCGAGCTTTGGCCGTCACCAGGGGCTTTGGATGTCGCGTTACGCCCGGCGTCTCGACCGCGATCTGCCACGCTGGCGCGAGGCCGGCTGGCTGACCGCCGAAGGAGAAACCGCAATCCGCCGCGACGTGGCCGAGCGCACCCGCAAGGTCGAGCTGGCCCCGGTGCTCGGCATTCTCGGCGCGGTGCTGATCGGCTTCGGGGCCATGAGCTTCGTTGCCGCGCATTGGGACGAGATGGCGCGGCTCTTACGGCTCGCGCTCATCTTCGGCGGCCTGTTCGGGGCCTATGGCCTCGCCGGATTTCTCTTCGAGCGTGAGCATCCCGCGTTTGCGCATGCGGCAATTCTCGCCGGCGTAGCGCTGTTCGGTGCCGGCATCATGCTGATCGCCCAGATGTTTCATATCGACGGCCATCCACCCGATGCGGTGCTCACCTGGGCGCTGGGCGCGTTGCTGGCCGGTGTCGTCTTGGGGTCCGACCCGGCTCTCGCGCTCGCCATGCTGTTGGTCGGATTGTGGAGCGGCTGGGAGATGAGCGAGAGCGGCAGCGTGCACTGGGCGTTTCTGCTCGGTTGGGCCGCGGTGGCTGCGGCCCTTCTTTGGCGCGGATGGGTTCCGGGCCTGCATCTTGCCGCCGTCGTGCTGAGCGTCTGGATCGTCAATCTGGGGTATTTTCTGTTCGATGGGCATGGGCACGGCGTGGTGATCGCCATCGGCCTTCTCGTCGCGGCGGCGGGCCTGGCGGGCCCGGCCATTTCCGAAAAGTGGCGCGCGTGGGCGGCGCCCGCTGTCGGCTACGGCATGGCGATCGCGTTCGCCGGGCTCTTCGCGTTGCAGTTCATCGAGACGACACCGCTCGGCACCCTGATCCTGCTCGCGATCCTGACGCTCGTGCTCGTGCTGGGCGGGATCGGAATCGGCCTGCGCACGGGTAGCGCCGTCCTGCTTTGGCTCGGCTATGCCGGCTTCTCCATCGAGGTGTTGGCCCTTTACTTCCATACGGTGGGGACTCTGCTCGGCTCTTCGCTGTTCTTTCTTTCGGCCGGCGTGATCGTGATAATTCTTGCGGCAGCGGCTTACCGACTGCATTCCCGAGCTGGTTTGGAGGCCGCCCCGTGACCCCCAAGCGGCGCAACTTATGGTTGGGCATTGCCGCCGTTGCAGCGGTGCAGGCGGCCGTGCTCTGCTGGATGATCTGGGACCGCGCGCACCTTCTGTCGAGCGGACGCGAGATTGTGCTCGAGGTCATTCCCGTCGATCCGCGCAGCCTGTTCCGCGGCGATTACGTGATCCTCAACTACGACATATCCCGTATCGAGACCCCGGCCGGAGCTGAGCGCATGCGCCCCGGCGCGGTCATCTATGTCACCCTGCAGAAGTCGGCGGACGGCATCTGGAAGGTGCTTCAATCGGGCCCGACGCCACCGGCGGCGACGGGCCCGAACCAGGTCGTGCTCAGGGGCCGCGTCCAGCATGCGTCGGTGCCGACGCGAGGATCGCCCGGCCAAGCAAGCGTGCGGTATGGGATTGAGAGCTTCTTCGTTCCCGAGGGGACCGGACGCGAGCTCGAGGCGGTCGTCCGCGAAAAGAAGCTTTCCGCCCTGATTGCGGTCGACGCCGACGGCAACGCCGGCATCAAGGGCCTCATCGTGGACGGGAAACGCGTCTACGAGGAGCCCTTGCTCTGAGGCCCACGCGGGGGAGCTGGATCCCCTGCTGCTGACTTGGGTCGGGCCCGTGTGACCGGTTTGCCGCTCAACTGAATTATTTCGTTGCATGCGACGTATGCAGCTATCGAGCCCGTCTACGGAATCTGGCAGTCTCCGGCCGGCTGCGTGACAGGAATAGGGGGCTGCGAGATGGGGCTCAGGGTCGTTTTGGGGTTGGTCGTTGCTTTTCTAGCCGCGACCTCGGTTGGCGCGCCGACGGCATTTGCCGACGATACGGGGCTGGCGAGCATGCACGCCTGGCGCCGCGAGCACGGACGCATCTGCATGTCCGACCACTGGCATTACGGCAGCAGCGGCGCGCAACGGAGCAGGCGGACCGCGCGGCGTGCTGCGATCAGGTCCTGGCAGGATTTCACCGCCCTCGAATACGGCAGCAACTGGGCCCGATTCCGGCGGGCCGCCAGCCGCAAGATGGGTTGCTCGCGGTCGGCTGCGGGTTGGAACTGCGACGTCGAAGCGCGTCCTTGCAGATAGGCCGTTAAGCCCTCGCCTCCCATCCGCCCGCGTGTGGGCCCGGTCAACGCCGCAAGGTGGCAAGGACCGCATTGAGGGCGCCGGTGCTCCATGTGGCAATCCAGTGGATCCAGGCAAACGGGCCGTGTGGCAGGCCCAGGATGGGCGCCAGCGTGCGCCGCACGGCCTCGGCGGGGTCGGATGCGCCGGCGGTGGGGTCCGTACGTCGGATCTCCTCGGCAAGCTGGAGGTAGTGGCTCGATGCGGCGGCGGGCCCGGCGACGCTGACCGTTCCCCCTGTGCTTCCCGAGAAGCCGGCGCCGCCCGCGACGAGAGGAAGCGGCAACGAGCCTGGATTGGCCTCGCTCTGCGCGGAGGGGAGATCGGCGCCGTCAGCGGCATTTCCCATGATGTGCTCGAGCCCGGGGCGGCTGACCTTGGCGAGCGCGCCGACCAGCATGGCGGTGACGGCCGGCAGCAGATACTCGGCAATCATCTCGCTGACCCCGGCCACCGAGGCCGCGTGCCGCGCCATCCTCTGGCTCGCGTCGTGTCCTGCGATGACCTTGAGGGCGTCGTTGCCGATGACCTGCGTGTGGGTGGCGCTGAGAAGCATGGGCGTATCGAGGATGTGCTCGTGGCCGCTCTGACCGAGAAGCTCGACAAGTGCGGCCAGCGAGCGCCGCGACCGCAAGCTTCTTTGCAAGTGCTCGCTCAACTCCTCGACCATGGTGGCGACCGCCATCTCGACCTTGTCGGGAGGAAGATGGAAGGCGCGGGCCAGGTTGGCGAACGCCTGGCCGTTCTGAGCCTCACTGAGCATAGCCTCGATGCGCACGGTCCCCAGCCTCTCTCCGCCGCGATCATGGCGCGCCTTTAGCCGCGCGAACCGGAATGCCACACAGCCGTATGTGAATCAGAAACCGCGACGGGATGTGCAACTCCCCCGCTCCTATATTGATTATTCCCGCGCATGAAAACCCGGGAGAATGTCATGAGAATCGCTTTGGCAACGATCGCCGCCCTTTTGGCGCTGATCGCAGTGGATGCACCGCTCTCGGCAGCGGGTGCGGAGGCAATGGTACACAAACCGGCCTTCGGCCAGGCCCACGCGCTTTTCGAGAAGGCAAAGTGGAGACGCAGGCGGCACGGTCGTCACCGGTGGCACCACGGGCGCCATCACGGCTGGGTGTACGGCTATTACTACCGCCCTTTTGGCCGCTGGGATCGGGGGTGGTTGCGTCCCTGGCATCACCGGCGCCGTCATCGGTGGTATCGGCGCTATTGGTAAGGCCCCGTGTAATCCCTGAATGGTGTAATCCCTGAATTGGCGGACGCCGGAGCATGCGCCGGCGCCCCTCGTTGCGCTGTGTAGCGCATCTTGCGTCGATCGGGCGCGGCCCTGGCACTTGTGTTGCAACCGGTCCACACTTTTGGCATGGTCCGCCCGCGAATCTCGCCGAAAGCGCGAGATCCCGGCGGTTGTTTGTTCCGCCGATGCCGTGACAAAGCCTGGGCGCCAAAGGGGACCAACCGATGACCGAGATATTGTGGGGGATCGTCGCTTGCGGCGTGCTGGCGCTCGCCTATGCCGCGTACACGATTCGGACAGTAATGAAGGCCGATGCCGGCACGGCACGGATGCAGGAGATCGCCAGCGCCATTCGCGAAGGCGCCCAGGCTTACCTCAACCGCCAATACCGCACCATCGCCATCGTCGGGTTCGTGATTTTCCTCGCTGCGTGGTTTCTGCTGGGTCCACTGGTCGCCGTCGGATACGTGGTTGGCTCGGTGCTTTCCGGTCTCGCCGGCTACATCGGCATGAATGTCTCGGTGCGGGCCAACGTGCGCACCGCGCAGGCCGCGACCCATTCACTAGCGCGCGGGCTCGACATCGCCTTCAAGTCGGGCGCCGTCACGGGCATGCTGGTGGCCGGATTGGCGCTGTTGGGCGTCTCCGTCTACTTTCTGATCCTCACCGGCCTTTTGGGATTTGCGCCAGACGACCGCACGGTGACGAACGCGCTGGTAGCGCTCGGCTTCGGCGCCTCCCTCATATCGATCTTCGCCCGTCTGGGCGGCGGCATCTTTACCAAGGGTGCCGATGTGGGAGGTGACCTCGTCGGCAAGCTGGAGGCCGGCATTCCCGAGGACGATCCGCGCAACCCCGCGACCATCGCCGACAACGTAGGCGACAATGTCGGCGACTGCGCCGGCATGGCCGCCGATCTGTTCGAGACCTATGCCGTGACCGTCGTGGCCACGATGGTGCTCGCCGCTGTCT
>CAYUBZ010000200.1:0-4772 GCA_964443205.1 uncultured Hyphomicrobium sp.
CTGGTTCTGCCGGCGCCGGTGCCACCGTTGGTGGTAAGCGCTCCCGTCGCCACGACATGATCGTGGTGCGACGCCCCGCTCGGCCGGCTCCCCCTAGACGGCCGGCCGAGCGGGGTCTTTTGTTGCAAACGCCATCAAGTGACGGATTCGCCCGGTGCGCAGGCCTTGATTGCCAGCGCGTGTACCCCACCTTTTAGCTCATCGCTCAACAGTTCGTTGACCACACGGTGACGCTCTAACCGCGATTTGCTGGTGAAGACCTCCGACACGATCAGCACTCGGAAATGGCTCTCGCCCGTGCCGGGCGAGGAGCGGTGATCCGCGTGCAGGTGCGACTCATTGACCAAATCCAGGCGGCTGGGCCGCAAAGCGACCATCAGCTTTTCACGGATCCGCGCCTCGAGGTTCATTAATTGTCGCCTCATTTGCTTGTGAAATGCTGACAAGCGACGCGCAGCGCAGATCGGCTTGTGCAGCGCTTGACCTGAGATCATACTTCCATCGATGAAGCTCGACTCAAAATATTTCGACAGCATCCGCGTCGCACCCAAAAGGGAGCGCGCCAGGGCTGTTCGCCAAGAGCATCCCGGCTGCCAATGGAAGGGTTGCACGGCTCCTGGCCGGCACAAGGCGCCGCGGGGACGCGGCCGCGACGGGCAGTATTTTCTCTTCTGCCTCGACCACGTTCGTCAGTACAATGCCTCCTACAATTATTTCGATGGCATGAACGATGCCGAGGTCGAGGACTTCCAGAAGGAGGCGCTCACCGGCCACCGGCCAACCTGGAAGGTCGGCTTCAATCCTTCGGCGAAGGAGGGGCTGACCGAAGCCGACCCCCGCGCCGCCAACGGCCGCCGCAGTTTCGGCTGGCGCGCGCTCGACCCGCACGGGTTTTTCGCGTGGCGCGCGAAAGCGGCGCGCGAGGCCCCGGTCGAGGACCGGCGGCAACTCAAGCCGCTGGAGAAAAAGTCCCTGCAGACGCTAAATCTTACCGGCAGCGCGACGCGCGTCGAGATCAAGGCGCGCTTTAAGGAGTTGGTTAAGGTTCATCACCCCGACGCGAATGGCGGGGATGCTCGCTCCGGCGACAAGTTGCGTGAGATTATCCAAGCCTATAACTATCTGAAACAAGCGGGACTAGTCTGAGCCCCGCGACCCCTGCCGCGGGCATCGGACTTCTGCCAAACTTCGAGGACCCCTGCACGATGCGTGCACAAGCTTCAACGGGCGCCGATGCCAAGCCGCCCGGTCTGCCCGACATGAAACTGTCGGTGCGGCAGGTCTTCGGCATCGACTCCGACCTGGAAGTGCCGGCCTACTCCAAGGCGGACGAGCACGTTCCCGATGTCGATCCCGATTACCTCTTCAACAAAGAGGTGACGCTCGCGATCCTCGCCGGCTTCAAGCACAACCGTCGCGTCATGATCCAGGGCTACCACGGCACCGGCAAGTCGACGCACATCGAGCAGGTGGCGGCGCGGCTCAACTGGCCGTGTATTCGCGTCAATCTCGACAGCCACATCAGCCGCATCGATCTCATCGGCAAGGACGCCATCGTGCTGAAGGACGGCCTGCAGGTCACCGAGTTCCGCGAGGGCATCCTCCCCTATGCGCTGCAGACCAACACCGCGTTGGTGTTCGATGAGTACGACGCCGGGCGTCCCGACGTCATGTTCGTCATCCAGCGCGTGCTGGAGGTCTCCGGTAAGCTCACTTTGCTCGACCAGTCGAAGGTGATCCGCCCGCATCCCGCCTTCCGCCTGTTCGCGACGACGAACACCATCGGGCTCGGCGACACGTCCGGCCTCTACCACGGCACGCAGCAGATCAATCAGGGCCAGATGGACCGCTGGTCGATCGTGGCGACGCTGAACTACCTGTCGCACGACGATGAGGCGAATATCGTGCTGTCCAAGGTCAAGTCGTTCGCCAAGAGCGAGGCCAAGCGCAAGGCTGTCTCGCACATGGTCCGGGTCGCGGATCTGACGCGGTCGGCGTTCATCAACGGCGATCTGTCCACCGTGATGAGCCCGCGCACCGTGATGATGTGGGCGGAGAACGCCGAGATTTTCGGCGACTTGGGCTTTGCGTTCCGTCTCACCTTCCTCAACAAGTGCGATGAGCTGGAGCGGCCGCTGGTGGCCGAGTTCTATCAGCGGTGCTTCGGGGAGGAGCTGCCCGAGAGCGCAGCCAACGTCGCACTAAGTTGAATTCGCCATGACGACGTCGCCCAAACGCAAAGAAGCCCCGACCGAGCCATTGAAGCGTGCGATCGGCCTCACCGTTCGCTCCATCGCGGGCCAGCACGATCTCGATGTCGCCTTCGCACCGGGGGCACCGGAACTCGCGGCAAAGCACGTGCAACTTCCCGAGCCCTCCCGGGTCCCTTCGCAGCGGGAGATCGCAGTCATTCGCGGCTGGGCCGACAGCTTCGCGCTGACCGCCGGCTGCCACGACGTGAAGCTGCACAACCGACTTGCGCCCGTCTCGGGTCCGGCGCGGCTGGTTTTCGAGGCGGCCGAGCGGGCGCGAGTCGAGGCCCTGGGCGCCAATCGCATGCCCGGCATGGCGCGCAATCTCACCGCCCGGATCGAGGACAAGTATGCCGATCGCCGCTACGCGGAGGTGACGACTAAGGATGAGGCACCGCTCGAGGACGCAATTGCCCTCATGGTTCGCGAGCGGCTTACGGGCCTGACGCCGCCCGAGTCCGCCAGTGCGCTGATGGGCGTCTGGCGGGCCTCGATCGAAAAGCGCGGGGCCAAGGTCTTGCGCAGGCTCGACAGCCTCGCAGAGGACCAGGAAAGCTTCGGCCGCCTGATGCGCGACCTCTTGCGCGCGCTCGAGCTCACGGAGGAGACCTCCGACGCCGAGCAGGAGGACAGCGGGGACCAGTCAGAGGACGAGCCCCAGGCCAACGACAGCGAAGGTGAGACCGCGGAAGAGGGCGAGGAGGGTTCCGACCAGCCGCACGACGAAGGTCTCGCCGACGGGGAGGCCAGCGACGCGCACGAGGTGTCGGAGGCGTCCAGCTCCGAGGAGCTCGAAGGCCAGTTCGACGACCTGGAGCAAATCGAGACCGCCGAGCCGTGGCGGCCGAACACGTCCGTGCTCGATAACCCGGAGGCGTTCGGATACAAGGTCTTTACCCGCGAGTTCGACGAGGAGATCGGCGCCGATCAACTCGCATCGGCCGAGGAGCTGGAGCGCCTGCGCGCCTATCTCGACCGCGAGCTCAGAACGCTGTCGAGTGCCGTGGCGCAGCTCGCCAACCGGCTGCAGAGGCGTCTGCTTGCCCAGCAGAACCGCGCCTGGGATTTCGACCTCGAGGAGGGTGCGCTCGACGCCGCAAGGCTCGCGCGCGTGATCATCGATCCCATGCATCCGCTCTCGTTTAAGCGCGAGCGCGACACCGATTTTCGCGATACCGTCGTAAGCTTGGTGCTCGACAATTCGGGCTCGATGCGTGGCCGCCCCATCATGGTTGCCGCCTGCTGCGCCGATATTCTGGCGCGCACGCTGGAGCGTTGCGGCGTGAAGGTGGAGATCTTGGGTTTCACCACGCGCGCCTGGAAAGGCGGGCAAGCGCGTGAGCAGTGGCTGGCGGTGGGCAAGCCGCAAGGGCCGGGACGCCTCAACGATCTGCGCCACATCATCTACAAGACGGCGGATGCGCCCTGGCGCCGCGCCAAACGCTCTCTGGCGCTGATGATGCGCGAAGGCCTCTTGAAGGAGAACATCGACGGCGAAGCCTTGGCCTGGGCCCACAGCCGGCTGCTCGCCCGGCCGGAACAGCGCCGCATTCTCATGATGATCTCCGATGGTGCGCCTGTCGACGATTCGACGCTTTCGGTCAATTCCGGCAGCTATCTCGAGCAGCACCTGCGCCAAGTGATCGACGAGATCGAGTTGCGCTCGCCCGTGGAGTTGATTGCGATCGGCATCGGGCACGACGTCACCCGCTACTATCGTCGCGCGGTCACGATTACGGATCCAAGCGAGCTGGCTGGCGCCATGACCGACAAGCTAGTCGAGCTGTTTGAGGAGAAGGGGCGCGCCGTGAAGCCGCGGCCGAAGTTCCGGCGGCGGAAGGTCCATTGAGGGAGAATGGCTTGGAACTTAGTGGGCTGCGCGCTGCCTTGCATCCAAGGGGTGGCCCGAGGCGTGTCGCACGATGCTTGGCTCTTGCATTTGCAGGATTGCTTGTCGTGGGCGGCGGCATGGTGCGTGGCGGTTCCAAGCCGTCCACCATCGGCGTGCGCGTCGAGCCTATCGAGGTGCAAGCGCGCCCCATGGCGGCCTTCGACAAGTTTGATTTGGAAAAGACGCGCTTTGGCAAGCTCACCTGGCGGGGCGGGCTGGTCTTGACGTCGCCTTCGGCCAATTTCGGCGGCTGGTCGGGTCTTGCGCTTACCGATGACGGCAAGGCGTTCATCGCTGTGTCGGATGCAGGCACGTGGATGACGGGCATCCTCGCCTACGACGGCAAGCGGCCGAAGGCCGTGCGGTCGGCACGGCTCGGCCCGCTGCGAGCGCTTTCGGGCAAGACGTTGGCGCGCAACTGGGATCGGGACGCCGAAGGCGTCGCCCTCGTTGAGGGCACGCCGCTCAAGGGCCGCGTGTTGGTCTCCTTCGAGCGCAATCATCGAATCGGGCGGTTCGATACCGACGAAAAAGGTCTCTCGGCGGCAAGGAGCTACATTGCGCTGCCCGCAGACATGAAACGAATGGATGCCAATCGGGGCCTGGAAGCCATCACGCTGCTGGGGGGC
>CAYUBZ010000201.1:0-4772 GCA_964443205.1 uncultured Hyphomicrobium sp.
GCGTCAACGATGCCTGCACCATCGCCCGCGGGGCCTCGAGCGAAGCGCAGGTGGGCCGCCGCGGCGAATGGCGCCAGATCGGGTGCGGTCCCTGGCTTTCCTTGGGGCGAACAGCCCGTATACTTGCCCTTGTCGTCGGCAGCTGCGCGAAAGCCCGCGGTTGCCTGTGCCACCTCGAGGGCGGACGTTTGCAGCAGATCGCCGTGTACGTTTACCGGGCGACCGGGGCAGGGGTCGCGATTGCCCTGATGGAGGTGCTCGCGCGCGCCGCGGAGGAACCTCTGTCGCGCGTGCCGTTCGTCACCTCGATCGTGCTGGTGATGGCGCTGCCCGAAAGCGAGGGGGCGCGCTCCTACAACGTCGTGGCCGGGCACATGCTGTCGTGCTTTGCGGGGCTGGCGGCGTTGTGGATGCTGGGCTCGGGCGACACGGCCTGCGCGGTGGCGCTGGGGATTGCGCTCTTTCTCATGCTGATCGCGCGCGCGCTGCACCCTCCCGCCGGCATCAACGCGTTTCTCATCGCCGCCTACGGGCTGCCCCTGTCGTGGGCGATCAGCCCGGTGCTGGTGGGGTCGCTGTTTCTCGTCGGCTACAAGCGGATCTGGTGGCTGATGGAGCAGCGCTTGCGCGCAACGGCGCTCTTCAAGAAATTGCCGCCGGGTCCGCAATGGTCGCAGGACGGGGTCGATGCCAGCGCGCTGCTAAAATGGCGCCCCCATTGGCACCCCCATTGGCGCGATGGCAATGCCGAGGGCGAGGCCCCCGGGAAGCGGGACCAGGGCCCCTGAACTGGCGGTGGGCACGGCACGCCTTGAGGTGGATCAAAGCTCGTCCCGCGCCGCTGCGGCAAGTTGAGGGCAATGATCCAACAGCTGACCGCCGCTTGATGGCTTGCCTGCCGGAGCGGCCGAGGAGGACTTTCATGCCAAGCCATTCGCGTATCCCCGCTTGCATCTTAGCGGTCATTCTGGCCGCCGGGCTGCTCTACGCTGCAGGCGCCGCCGCGCAGGAGGCGACCCCCGACGAGAGCGTGCTCGGCGAAGGCAAGAGCGACTTCGAGTGGCAGTGCTCGTCCTGCCACGGCTCCGATGCGAAGGGCGACGGCCCGATGGCCAAAATGCTCATCAAGCCGCCCGCCAACCTGACGGTCATCGCCAAGGCCAACGGCGGTGTCTTCCCGTTCTGGCGCGTCTACCGAATCATTGCCGGCAAGACATCCGTGCCCGGGCACCAGTCCTTTCAGATGCCCGACTTCTGGAAGCGCTTCCGCGGGGACGAGAAGGAATGGGGCTTCCTGCCGCCGCACGTGCGGGTGCTGGAGCTGACCCACTACATCGAGAGTTTGCAGGAGAAGTAGGCCACCTGGCGCGCCTCGGGCACGCGACTCAGACTATACCCGCTGCAAGCGAAAAGCCGGCGCCGACGGTGCCGCCCTGGGCTCAAGCGGAGGGTCGCATGCTGCTCGAGAGCGTGATGATGGTCTGGTTCGTGCTGACCGCGGTATCGGTCCTGTACGTGGCGATCGACATCCGGCACACGCCCGAGAACCCGGTCCTCAAGTGGGGCTTCATCCTGCTCACGCTTTACGCCGGGCCGGTCGGCGCGCTGCTCTACATCTTCGGCTGCCGTAAGCACACGCCGGAAGAGCACGCGCGCTTCGTCGCCGCGCGCTGGCGCCAGGTCTTGGGCTCGACCATGCACTGCGTCGCCGGCGACGGCGTGGGCATTCTCGCCGGCGCCGTGATCGGAGCCCTCGTGGCCCTGCCGCTGTTGGCCGACCTCGCCTTGGAGTATGTGCTGGGCTTTGCCTTCGGGTGGACGATCTTCCAGGCGCTGTTCATGAAGGACATGGCGGGCGGCTCCTACCGGCGCTCGCTGGAGACCACCTTCATCCCCGAGCTGTTGTCCATGAACTGTCTGATGGGCGGCATGATCCCGGTGATGGTGCTGGCCTGGCGCGGCGTGGCCGAGGCGCACGACCCCACGCAGGGGCTCTTCTGGTTCCGCATGTCGATCGCGCTGATGGTCGGCTTCGCGTTCGCCTATCCGATGAACTGGTGGCTCGTTGCCAACCATTTGAAGCACGGCATGATGACGGTGCCGGCGCCGGGCGCTCAGCCGAAAAAGAAGGGCCCCATGAAGATGCCGCCGCCGGTGGCGCGCCAGAAGATCGCCATTGCGGCCGGCGTCTCCTTTGCGGTGCTCATCGTCGGCCTCTTGATCGGCATCGCGGGGCGCGGTTAGCTGGCGAGTACGATGTCGAAGGTGCCGACGAGGGCCTGCGCCTCGATGCGGTCGCCGGGCTGCAATTGCACGATGACGCTGTCGCGCTGGCGCGGGTCGCGGATGGCTCCGAGGATGCCGTCGCGCGCATTGAGCGGCTCGCCGGCGACGTACATCTGCGTGATGAGGGGTGCACGCCCGGGCGCGGCAATGGCGAAATGAATGTGCGGTGTGCGCCCCGGATAGGCGACGGGCTTGATCGTGCGAAAGGCATATGTGCCGTCGGCGGACGTCACTGCGCGTCCGCGGCCCTGGAAGCCGGCGTCGCGCCCGCGGATCAAGCGCCAATCGCGGGGGTGGCGGTAGATGCCGTTCGCGTCGCACTGCCAGATTTCGATGCTTGCGCCTTTGACCGGCGCGCCGGAGGTATCGAGCACGCGGCCCAGGATATGCGTGATCTGGCCTTGCGCCCGCGCCGCCTCGCCCTTGACGAGCACCAGGTCGTTGTCGGCATCGCCGGTCCAATCGGTGGGGTAGAACGGCCCTTCGGTCTGCCGCGGCGTGGTGATGAGGCTGGGAGCGGCCAGCGCGCTGCGGGGGCCCGACACGAGCGATAGGGTGGTGAGCGCGGCCAGGCCGGTGACGACGTGGCGGCGCCCGATCGGCGGCGTGAGGATGCGCGGCATCGGTGTCTCTGGTCCAATCCAGGTCGAGAGGAGAATGGGAGCGGGTGGCTCCACATGCAACCCAACGCCGGGCCCCTCCCCAATCCGTCGATCAACCCGAATGCTTTGGCTAGGTCGCCCTGAAGCGCTCTACGCGCTAAGGTTCATTGCAGGGCTGGAGGGAGCGGCATGGCGGAAACACGGATTGCAGTCGTCACCGGTGCCAACCGGGGCATCGGCCTCGAGATCGTGCGGCAGCTTTCACGCCAGGGGCTGATTACGGTGCTGACCGCCCGCAATCTGGAGAAGGGCAAGGCCGCCGCCGCCACGCTTGCCTCGGAAGGGCTCGAGCCCGCGGTCGTGGCGCTCGACGTGGCCGACGCTGGCAGCGTGCGCGACGCAGTTTCTGCGGTGATGGACCTCTACGGCCGCGTCGATGTGCTGGTCAACAACGCCGGGATCCTGAAAGAGGGCTTCGCGCCCGAGGATGCGAGCGTTCTCGATGCTCCGGCCGAGGTCGTGATCGAGACGTTCGAGGTCAACACGCTGGGGCCGCTGCGGCTCATTCAGGCTGTCGTTCCGATCATGAAGGAGCGCGGCTACGGGCGCGTCGTGAACCTCTCGTCGGGTGCCGGGCAGCTCGAGGATATGCGCGGCGGCTTTCCCGCCTACCGCATGTCGAAGGCGGCGCTCAATGCGCTGACGCGCATAACTGCGGCCGAGCTTGGCCCCGGCGACATCAAGATCAACGCCATGTGCCCGGGTTGGGTGAAGACCGACATGGGCGGGCCCAATGCCACGCGCTCAATCGAGAAGGGCGCGGAGACGGCGGTGTGGCTCGCAACCCTGCCCGCCGACGGTCCGACCGGCGGCTTCTTCCGCGACATGAAGCCGATCGCCTGGTGAAGGCGGAGCGCCGGCTCAAAGACCGCGGACGAGATTGCCCACCATCAGCGTGATGTAGGCGGTGATCGCCAGCCAGAACTCCTGGTGCGGCAGGTAGCGCGGCACGCCGACAAAGCCGAGCTTGGTGACGAGCGCCAGCAACGCCAGCGTCAGCGAGATGAGGAAGATTGCAATGGTCGGTGGATTGAGACGCATGCAAACAAACTCCCCCGTGGTTGCCGGGCGCTCCCCGGCGCCTTTTGCTGTCGTTCCAGGCCCTTAGCATATCACGGGAAAGTGTGGCACAGGCAACACCCAACCTGCGCGCAACGCTGCGCGGCCTAGGTACGGGAGACGCGGCAAAGCGCCCTCAAAGCCGTTAGAGGGCGCGGGCGGTCTTTGCCGAGGACAGGGCAGGGATCTCGTCGTCGGCATCGAGGAGGAAGCGGACCGGGCGCCCGTCCGGATTTGCTTGGTCGCGGCAGGTTACGAGCAGCAACCGGGCCGGACGCTCCGACGAGGTGAGCAGGATCGAGCTGTCGAGCTTGTCGACGGTGACGACGTGCAGCACCCGCTCGTGGCCGCCCGAGTTGATCGTAATACGGTCGCCGACCGCCACCGGCTTGGTGAAAGTCGGGTTTGCGTCATGGACGACGTGGGTCAGCCAATACTGCTCGCTGCCGGCGATCGCTGGGGCTGCGCGGCTGGTCACGTCGCGGTCGTCCATCGTGGCCAGCGCACGTTCGAACCCGCGCTCCACGACGGCGTCGCCGTTTCCGAGTGTCAGGGCCGCGGTACCGAGACCCGCCGCCGCGACGCCCATCGCTGCGACCGGAAGGTTAGTCAGCCGAAAGGCACGTCTGGCCATGATTCGCTCCGGTTTGCTTCCAAGCTCCCCGCTGGCGAGGGGCTCCGGGTTAGGTTAACGGGCCGAGCACGATTCCACATTACCAAATGTTAGGAGTGGAGGAGAGACCGTCAAGGGCTCCCAGCAGAGCC
>CAYUBZ010000202.1:0-4749 GCA_964443205.1 uncultured Hyphomicrobium sp.
TATCCCGCGCACGCGGCCTTCGGCGGCTACAAGCAGTCGGGCGTCGGGCGCGAGACGCACAAGATGATGCTCGATCACTACCAGCAGACCAAGAACATGCTGGTGAGCTACAGCCCGAAGGCGCTCGGGTTCTTCTGAGTTGGTGCCGTGGAGTGGGAGGTCGGGCGAGCCGTCCGATCTTTCGCTCCACGCCGCCCGCGCCGAGGTCGCTATGACCGTCCAGAGAGTTTCGCACACGCCCGCCGCGGCTGAGCTGATCGCAAAGCTGCGCGCGGCTCACGGCGATCTGCTCTTCCACCAGTCGGGCGGTTGCTGCGACGGCAGCGCGCCCATGTGCTATCCGCTGGGCGAGTTTCAGATCGGGCAGCGCGACGTCTACCTGGGCGCGATCGCAGGCTGTCCCCTCTACATCAGCGGGCCGCAGTTCGAATATTGGCAGCACACACATCTCATCATCGATGCGGTGCCGGGGCGCGGTGCCGGGTTCTCGCTGGAGGCACCCGAAGGCATGCGCTTTCTGACGCGCTCGCGCGTCTTCACCGAGGCCGAGCTCGAGGAGCTCGAGCGCGCCGGCCCGCCCCCGCGCGGCCCCGAGGCAACGAAGCAGGACGCGGCGTCCCCCTAAAGGCATGTTCTGGAATGGAATAGAAAAACAGCGCCCGTCTTGCGACGGGCGCTGCTCGCAATACTGCCGTGTCGACCGCTTAGTTGGTGCCTGTCGAGCCGGCCTTTACGCTGACGGCAACCGGAAGGGTCTTGCCGTCCTTGACCGCGGTGCCGACCCAATTGCCGTGGGCATCCTTCTGCAGCTGCGAAACGTTTGTGTAGCCGAGATGCATCAAGTGCTCACGCGCGTTCTCCTGCGTGAAGGCAACGGTATCGGCGGCGAGTGCGGGGAAAGCGAGGCCGGCGGCAAGCGTAGCGGCCAGCAAATACGATCTGATCATTCTAAAGCTCCTGAGCGTTTCTTAGGGGATTTGTCCGTGTTGCCTGCGGCGCAACTGCGGCGCCGAGATCAGGGAACTCAGATGATGTCGATTTCCGCCGGCAGATAGCTCGTGACCTCGAGCCCAACTTCCTGCTCACGCACCTGCGGCTTGTTCCAAGTCTTCATGGGATCCTCCTATTCGGGATAAAGCAAACGTTGCAAGCGGCGATCGGAACGACCGCCCCTTAGCCGAGCTATTTGGAGAAGGAGACCGATCACTACCACTCACTTCGCCGTGGGTTGACGCGAGGATTAGTTCAATGCGCGTGAAGCAGGGTCGCACGGCAGCCCATCGGGCCGTAAACGGCGGCCCTGGGCGGCCTCCCCGCGGCGCGATCCTGCCCGGCAACGCCCGCCGTCGATGACGCATCACAATGACTTGAGAGCGCCAGGAACGGTGTGGGACTAGGCGCGTTTCCCAACCCGTTGAAAAACGGCGCTCGCAGCAGCGGCGACGGGATGCGCAATCGACGCATCGCTCCCGACCCCCTACGAGCGCTAAGGGCGCAAAGGGGGACCTCGCGCCGACGCCGCCATTAGAAGATGGCCTGTGGCTCGACCGCACTAGGAATCGGGAGAATTCACGTCAACATTCGTGCCGAGCTCTCCACGGCGGCACCACCGGCGCGTTGGCGACACGGCATTTCAGGCATGAGGCGATGAAGAAGGTTTTGGCCACCGCTTTGGTGTTGCTCGCTTGCTGTTGGCTGGGGCCTCAGGTCCGCGGTTTCGCGGCCGACGCCTCACCCTTCAGGGATCTGCCCGGACGCTGGGTGGGCGAAGGGCGGCTCGGGCTCAAGGACGGCAAGGTCGAAACCGTGAAGTGCCGCGCCACCTACTTTCTCTCCGACAGCTCCGACGAGCTCCGACAGAACATCAGATGCGCCTCGGCCAGCGGCAAGATCGAGGTGAAGAGCGTTGTGACCCACCAGGCCGGCCGGCTCTCGGGCAAGTGGAACGAGCTCATCTATAATCTGGGAGGCGAGCTTGCCGGCGAGGTGACCCCACTCGGCTTCCGCATCAGCGTGCGCGGATCTGGCCTGACCGCCAACATGGAGGTCATCGTCAAGGACGGGCGCCAGATCGTCGAGATTCAGTTTTTCGACAGCGCTCTGCTGGGACTGACGCTCGTTCTGCAACAGGGCTGACCCGCACCATCCGCAGGCCGCGCGCGTCGTCAGGCACTTTTCTTGAACCGCGTGGCGAGCTGATCCTCGCGGCTGCGTAGCTCGTCGAGAACGGCCAGGCGCAGCGTCCTCTCGTCAACCTCTTCCTTGACGAGCGCCGCGAGAGCGGCGGGGAGCGCGACCGTTTCTTTGCCGCTCGCACTGTAGACCACAACGGGCGGCACGGGTCCGCCTCTGTCAACCAGCGCTTGGGAGATCACCGTACCGTCGCAAGCGAGACCTGCGCGGTTGAGGACAACGAGGTCGAACGCCCGGCGCGCCAGAAGCGGAGCGGCCTCCTTGCACGTTGAGGCCGTCGTCAGCTCTGCCAAGCCGCTGACCTGCCCCGCAATCGCTGAGCGCGCATTGTCGTCGGCCGCCACCAGTAGGAGGCGGGCCGGGCGCGGGTGCTCAATTCTTCCAGTGGGAATGCCAACGACATCTGCCACACCGTCACTGACAGGAGCGGAAGCCGCGGCAGGTTGAGCTGTCGGCAGCGTGAAATAGAACGTGGTGCCTTGTCCGTCGGTCGTATCGAACCCGATCGTGCCTTTGTGTGCCTCGACGATGGCCTTCGCAATATTGAGCCCCAGCCCGGTGCCGCCTTTCCTCCTGCCGTCGGACGCATCGGCCTGTGCGAACCTCTCGAAAATCCGCTGACGGAACTCATCTGGGATCCCCGCCCCCTGGTCGGTGACGCTGATGCGCACGGCGCCGTCGAGGAGTTGCGTCGCTATGGTGATTTGCCCGCCCGGAGGCGAGTACTTGGCGGCGTTCGATAGAAGGTTGGCCATGACTTGCGCAAAGCGCGCCTGGTCCACCTCGAGCGTGATGTCGTGCTCGATCGGCGCCACCACGATGGTCGCCCCGTGCTGCTCTGCAAAGAGCGCGTTCTGCTCCTTGGCGTGCTCCAACAGCTGGGCAAGGCTCTCCGCCTTGAAATCGAAGGCGACTTTGCCGGCCTCCATCTTCTCGACGTCGAGAATGTCGTTGATGAGGTGCACGAGCCGTTCAGAGTTGTCGAAAGCGACGGAAACCAGATGCTCTGCCTTTGGCGAGAGCGGCCCCACGACTTTAGAGCGCAGGAGCCCGATGGCTCCCATGATGGAGGTGAGTGGCGTGCGCAGCTCGTGACTGACGGTCGAAACGAACTCCGACCTCATCTGCTCGCCCTGCACGCGGTCATCTACATCCTTGAAGCTCGTGATTAGGCGCCGCGGCAGCCCATCGGCCGCCCAGATTGCCTGGCCGGTACAGAGAAACCACCGGTAGCCATGCGTCTTGTGCCGCAGACGACACTCGATCTGCAGCGGCGTGCGCTCCTCCAGATGGTGCTCCAAAGCGTCGTGGAAGCGCTGACGATCGCTGGGGTGCACGAGCTTGTTGAATGACGAGGCGCGGGCGGCCAACTCACCAGGGACATATCCCAGCACATGATAGAGTTGAGGCGACCAGTACTCCTCGTCCCGTCGCAGATCGCAGTGGTCGCGAATGCCGACGCTCGCTCCCTGCGCGGCGAGCGCAAACCGCTCCTCGCTCTCCGCGAGAGCCGAAGCGCCCGCTCGCATTTCCGCCAAGTTGATTTGGAGCCGGCGAACCATCGGCGCAAAGATCAAGAGCGCCGAAGCAAGCAGGATCAACAGGCCGGCGAGCCAAATGACGATTTCGAAAATCCGCAGGTTCTCAATTGCAGTTTCACCGTCGGCTTCGTAGTGAGCGACCACCCTGTCGAGCGCTCCGAGGAGGAGCGTCGGGCCCAATGCGTTGATCAATGCCAGATCCGGATCGTCCACCGCCACGGGCCCGGCTGCGGCTTTATCGGCCAGGGCACGCGCCGCGGGCACGAACTTGGACATGAGGGGATCAACCGCATCCTCGCCGCCAAAATAGATGCGATGCAGCCCAGGCGACATCTCGGCGGGCAAACCCAGGTCTCCGCCGCGACCGCTCGACAATGCTGCATGCACGCGAGCCAAGGATTCGATGGCATAAACCAATTCGCGGCGTGCTTCTTCTCTCTCGGAGGCTCCTTCAGCGGTGAGCCTGGAGGCAAACAGCACGACGCGTTGCGACAGCATGCGCTGACGCCCGGAAGCGTTGATGAGCGCTGCGGTGCCCTCTTGTGCCGAAATAACGCGGTCGACGCTGAACAAGGCGATCGTCGCCAGCGCAGCGAGCAGAGCAAGCGCCAGCACATAACGATGAGTCAGCGTTCGGGTGATGTTGCCTGTTTCCACGTCCGGTTCCCTCTCGGGGGCGCGCTGCGGGCTCGATGGGAGCCCACTGTCTGACCGAAGTCCGGCACCCAAGCCGATGCAGTTGCGGCGGGAAAACCCACTGCCGCGGAACAGATCATCAGGCGGGAATAGTTCTGCCCAGATTAAGGACGCACGCGAAATGTCCGTTATCTGAACTTATTGCACCAAAGTACGAAGCCAATGCACGCAGAGGGATAATCGGCAAGAGTTGCCGCAGCACGGCCCATGCCGGGTGGCCGGCTCCGCATCTAACCGGCCTTTTGGTAGGTGCCGATGATTTGCGCCTCGGCCAGTATGTGGCCGCGCATGGCCGCCTCGACGTCCGCCTTGGTCGGCT
>CAYUBZ010000203.1:0-4739 GCA_964443205.1 uncultured Hyphomicrobium sp.
GCATGCCGAAGCTCGACATTGAGCAGTTTGCTTGCCTTTCCGACAACTACGCCGTGCTGATACACGACGAGGAGGCGGGCGTCACGGCCTCGATCGATGCGCCCGATGCCGATGCGATTCTGGAGCGCCTTGCGGCCAAGGGCTGGCGCCTCACGCACCTCCTCATCACCCACCACCACAACGATCACACCGGCGGCAACCTTCGGCTCAAGGAGGCGACGGGCTGCACCGTCATCGGACCGAACGTAGAGGCGGAGCGCATTCCGGGGATCGATCGCGGCGTCGGCGAGGGCGACATCATCCCTTTCGGCGGGTACGAGATCCGCGTCTTGGAGACGCCCGGCCATACGGTCGGCCACATCGCCTACTGGATCCCGGAGGCGCGCGTCGTCTTCGTCGGCGATACGCTCTTTGCCATGGGCGCAGGGCGCATCTTCGAGGGCAACGCCGAGATGATGTGGGAGTCGCTGGAAAAGCTCATGAAGCTGCCGCCCGAGACGGAGATCTACTGCGGGCACGAGTACACCGCTGCCAACGCGCACTTCGCTCTGACCGTAGACCCTGAGAATCTTGCCCTGCAAAATCGGGCAAAAGAGGTGGATCAGCTGCGCGCCAAGGGTCAGGCCACGCTGCCAACCCGGCTCGACCGCGAGCTGGAGACCAACCCTTTCCTCAGACCCCACGTCTCCGCGATCCGCGCCAGGCTCGGGCTGCCGTATGCGCCCGACTGGCAGGTTTTCGCCGAGATCCGCGAGCGCAAGAACAAAGCCTGATGCCGAGCCCAGCCTTGAGCGCCGACGACGTGATCGCGATGTTGGACCTCAAGCCGCATCCCGAAGGCGGCCACTTCCGCGAGACGTTCCGCGACGCGGCGGGCGAAGGCGACCGCGCCGCCTCGACCGCGATCTATTTTCTCCTCGCCGCCGGCGAGACCTCGCATTGGCACCGCATCGACGCCGCCGAGGTCTGGCACTGGTACGCCGGCGCCCCGCTCGAGCTTTCGCTGGCCCCGCCGCAGGGCATCGCAACCCGGATCCGCCTCGGGCAGAACCTGGCGGCGGGCGAGCGGCCCCAGGCGGTCGTGCCGGCGCACCACTGGCAGCGTGCGCGCAGCTCAGGCGCGTGGACGCTGACAGGTTGTACAGTCTCCCCAGGGTTCATGTTCGAGCGGTTCGAGTTGGCCGCGGACGGCTTCGAGCCGCCGGCCACCGCCTAGGCCGGGGATTGAGCTGTTGCCTTAGAGGCGCAGCGCCGACTTTTCCACGACTTCCACTACGAATGGTGCCCGAAGCATTTTGCCAACGCATTGATAAATAATGGGACTTTTGTATTGCCGCCGCAGCCGCCACAGCGATGCCACGCTTGCCGCCTCAAGCCGACTCACCAAAGAGTGCTTGCGAGTTCGTCTTGAACCACGGCTAGCGGGGGGTTGCCGGTTATGAAGCGCGAGTCACAGGGGCCTTTGCTGACGACGGTCTTCGTCGACTATGACAACGTCTACCTTTCTCTGAAGCGAAAGAGCGAGGAGGCGGCCAAGCGCTTCTCCAAGGACGCGGGGCGGTGGATCAGGGAGATCGAGAGCGGCCGGCTCATGACTCCCACCAACACGCCCGACGAGCCGGGACCGCGCCGCATCGTCATCAACCGCTGCTACGGTAATCCCGTTCCGCGGCGGAACCAGAGCGACAACTCCACCGACATGAGCTCGTTTCCGTTCGTGCGCCATCACTTCCTGCGCGCCGGTTTCGAGGTGATCGATTGCCCGCCGCTGACCGCTCAGCTCAAGAACTCCGCCGACATTCGGATGGTGATGGACGTGCGCGACATCATCAGCCACGAGACCTACTTCGACGAGTTCATCATTCTGTCCGGCGACGCCGACTTCACGCCGCTTCTGCATCGGCTGCGCACGCACGCGCGCCGCACCGTGATCTATTCAAACGACAACACCGCAGCACCCTATACGGCGATCTGCGACGGCGAGGTGCGCGAATCGGATTTTCTCTCGCTGCTGCTCGAGGGCCGGGCGGTGGAGGACAATCGCATCGAGATGCCCTCGCTGCCCGGCGCCAACAACATCGACGCACTGCGCAAGGAGATCTTGAATGAGGTGGTGATCGCGGTGCGGTCGGCCGATCAGCCGGTGCCGCTCGAGGCGCTTGCCGACCGCGCGGTGCGCACGCTGGGCTATGACAAGACCGTCGGCTCCTCTTGGGGCGGCGTCGGCAGCTTCCGCGATCTTCTCTCCAAGGGACTGCCCGACGAGATCCGCCTCAACAGCCAGCCCCCCTACTGCGTCTACGACGCCACCCGCGCCGTGCAGCAGCCGGGCGAAGCGCGCCGGATCGAGCAGCGCCGCCCCGAATCCATTCGTCCCGAGCCCGCCACAGCGCCGCAGTTCGAGCGGACGCTTCCGCCGCTTCTCGGGGCATCGCCACCAGCTCAGCGGACTGTTGCTTCGCCGTCCGGGCCCCCCGCCCAGGCTCAGCTTGGTCCGCTGGCCCCGGCCCAGTCCGAAGCCCTCTCGGGCCAGCCGGGGCCCCGCTCCCAGGCCTACGCCCAATCCCGGCCGGGCGAAGGCGCGACGATCATCCAACAGTCGATTGCCCGCATCCACGAGGCGAGCCAGGCACCGACCCTGTCCCCGCCCGACTACCGCGCGCTGTTCGACGTCATGGCGCAGGAGATCGGCACCAACGGGCCGGCCGGGGCGCAGACGCTGGTCAACATCGTCAAGCGCGCGCAGGACACCGGCATCGACATCCGCCGAGACGATGTGCGCTTCGTGCTCGATGTCGTGGGGGAGGCCGATCCCTGGTTCGCCCAAGGCTGCTCGGCGAGCCTGTTCGCCAGCCGTTTCCGCAATTTCGTCGTCGCACGCTGCCGCAGCCAGGGTCTCAACCTGTCGGCCGACGAGCTCGATCTCATCGAGGCCTGGTTTGCCGCACCCGCTGCCACGGCCAAACGCAGCACCCCTGCCTCTACCCCGGCGTATGGCAACGGCCGGCCGCAGCAAGCCGCAGCGGCACCGCAGCCTCAGCAGCCTGCTCCCGCGCCCGGACCGAATCCGGAGCTGCGGGCCGACCGTTGGTGGAGCGTGGATGACGGCCGCCCGCAGGCGGCCGATTCGAGCCTCGGCACCGATGAGTTCCCGCGCATCATCCGCACGCGTCTGCGGGGATAACTCGGGGCGCCGTTGCCCTTCATCCCTCGCTGCAATCCCTGCATGGACGGCCGGCAAGCCGACATTACGTGGCCATGTAGTGGCCGCCATTGATGTCGAAACAGGCCCCCGTCACGAAGCCGGCCTCGTCCGCCGCCAGGAAGACGACCGCCCGCGCGATCTCCTCTGACTCACCAAGCCGCCCCACCGGGATCAGCGGAATGATCTTGGTATCCAGCACTTCCTTGGGGACGGCGGCGACCATCTCGGTGGCGACGTAGCCGGGCGCGACGGTGTTGACGGTGATGCCCTTGGCGGCGCCTTCGTAAGCCAGCGCCTTGGTGAAGCCGTGGATGCCGGCCTTGGCCGCGGAATAGTTGGTCTGCCCCATCTGTCCCTTGCGGCCGTTGATCGACGAGACATTGATGATGCGCCCGAAGCCGCGGGTGCGCATGCTCTCGATCACCTGCCGGCACATGTTGAACACCGAGTCGAGATCGGTGCGGACCACGATGTCCCACTGCTCCTTGGTCATGCGGTGGAGCATGGCATCGCGCGTGATGCCAGCGTTGTTGACCAGCACGTCGACCGGCCCGAGATCCTTGACGACCTGCGCCACGCCTTTCTCGCACGCCGCAAAGTCTCCGACGTCCCACTTGAAGACCGGAATCCCCGTGTCGGCCTGGAATTGCTGGGCGGCAGCGTCATTGCCGGCATAGACGGCCGCGACGCGGTAGCCGCGGGCTTTTAGTGCAATCGAGATGGCGTGGCCGATGCCACGCGTTCCCCCCGTCACGAGCGCGACACGAGCCATGAGAGTTCTCCCTAAGTTTTGTCTCTTGATTGGATGTTGGACGATCAATGAATTTGCCAGCCAGCGGTCCTGGCCGGCAAAGACGGTTGAGCGCCGCCGTCACGCCCGCTCGACGCACATGGCGATGCCCATGCCGCCGCCGATGCACAGGGTCGCCAGACCCTTCTTGGCATTGCGCCGCTTCATCTCGTAGAGCAGCGTGGTGAGAACGCGCGTGCCCGAGGCGCCGATCGGATGCCCCAAGGCAATCGCCCCGCCGTTCACGTTGACCTTGTCGGTGTCCCAGCCGAGCCCCTTGTTGACCGCGCACGCCTGCGCGGCAAAAGCCTCGTTGGCCTCGACGAGGTCGAGATCCTTGGGCGACCATCCCGCCCTCTCCAGGGCCTTCTTCGAGGCGGGGATGGGGCCGGTGCCCATGATCGAGGGATCGACGCCGGCATGCGCCCACGATGTGATGTAGGCGAGCGGCTCGATGCCCCGCTTCTTCGCCTCCGCCAGAGTCATGAGCACCACTGCGGCAGCGCCGTCGTTGATGCCCGACGAATTGCCCGCCGTCACCGTGCCGTCCTTCTCGAAGGCCGGCCGCAGCTTGGCGACGCTATCATAGGTAGCACCTTCGCGGATGTACTCGTCCTCGGACACGACGACATCGCCCTTTTTGGTCTTGATGGTCACGACCGCGATCTCGTCCTTGAACTTGCCGGCCTTCTTGGCCGCTTCCGCCTTGTTCTGCGAGGCGACCGCGAAATGGTCCTGCTCCTC
>CAYUBZ010000204.1:0-4739 GCA_964443205.1 uncultured Hyphomicrobium sp.
TTTCCCAGGGCCCTTGAGATAGCACCCCCCGGCCCATCTCTAGCACATTGGTCTCTAGCACAAAGGTGGCGACCGTCTCATCCATGAACGAACGGCTCCAGACCCGATAGACGCATCCGTGGCGGAAGTGTGGGAATTTTGCGCGGCTCAAAGCGGGCCACGTGCTCGGCGATGTGGCGGATGTGGTCGGGCGTCGAGCCGCAGCAGCCGCCGACGATGTTAACGATACCGTCCTTGGCCCAGGGCTCCATCTGGCAGGCCATATCGTCGGGCGTCTCGTCGTACTCGCCCATGGCGTTGGGCAGGCCTGCGTTGGGGTAGGCGGATATGCGCGTGTCGGCGACCGATGAAAGCTCGGCGAGATATGGGCGCATCAGCTCGGCGCCCAGCGCGCAGTTGAGCCCGATCGAGAAGGGTTTCAGGTGCCGCATGGAGTACCAGAAGGCTTCCGGCGTCTGGCCCGACAGCGTGCGGCCGGAGCGGTCGGTGATGGTGCCCGAGATCATGATCGGGAGCTCGACGCCCTTTTCCTCAAAAACTTCCAAAGTCGCCATGCCTGCTGCCTTGGCGTTGAGGGTGTCGAAGATTGTCTCAATGATGATGATATCGGCGCCGCCGTCGATGAGGCCGCGGATCTGCTCCTTGTAGGCATCGCGCAGCTCGTCGAAGTCGACGTTGCGGAAGCCCGGATTGTTGACGTCGGGCGAGATCGAGGCCGTACGGTTCGTCGGCCCGACGGCGCCCGCCACGAAGCGCGGCTTCTCCGGCGTCTTCTTGGTCCACTTGTCTGCGGCGGCCCGCGCGATTTTGGCCGCGGCCACGTTGATCTCGTATGCCAGATCCTGCATGCCGTAATCGGACAGCGAGATGCGCTGGGCGTTGAAGGTGTTGGTCTCGATAATGTCGGCGCCGGCCTCGAGATACGCCTCGTGGATCTCCGCAATGATCTGCGGCTGCGTCAGCACCAGGAGATCGTTGTTGCCTTTGACGTCGCGCTCCCAGTCCTTGAAGCGCGCGCCGCGGTATCCGGCCTCATCCAGCTTGTGGCGCTGGATCATCGTGCCCATCGCCCCATCCATGATGAGGATGCGTTTGTCCGCGGCCGCCTCCAGCGCGGCGTAACTGGCTTTTCTCGTCATGCGAGCGCTCTCCTCATACCGCGGCGCGCTCCCGCGCGCGACGGGTGGTCTGCTGCGGGCGAAGCCCCAACAGATGGCAGATGGCGTAGACGAGGTCGGCCCGGTTGAGCGTGTAGAAATGAAACGTCTTCGCGCCCTCGTCGACGAGGTCCATGACCTGCTCGGTCGCCTCCGCGGCGGCGACCAGATGGCTCGTCGCGGGATCGTTCTCGAGACCCTCGAAGCGATGCGCGAGCCACGACGGCATGCTGGCGCCCGCGCGCTTGGCAAAGCTGGCGACTTGCTTGAAATTGTGGATGGGCACGATGCCGGGCGTGATGGGGACCCAGATTCCGGCGGCCCGCGACCTCTCCAGAAAGCGCAGATAGAACGTATTGTCGAACCCGAACTGGGTGATGATGCGGTCGGCGCCGGCGTCGACCTTGGCCTTGAGGTTGTCCATGTCGGCGGCGAGCGAGGGGCTCTCGGGGTGCTTCTCGGGATAGCCCGCAACCGAAATCTCGAAGGGGGCGATTTTCTTCAAGCCGGCAACGAGGTCTGCCGCATTGGTGTAGCCTCCGGGGTGAGGCTCGTATTTCGTTCCCGGGCCGCTGACGGGATCGCCGCGCAACGCGACGATGTGGCGGACGCCGACGTCCCAATAGGCGCGCGCAACCGCATCCACCTCCTCTTTCGTCGCCGCGACGCACGTGAGGTGGGCGGCCGGCTTGAGGTCGGTCTCGCGCACGATGCGCGCGACCGTTGCGTGTGTGCGCTCACGCGTCGAGCCGCCGGCCCCATAGGTGACCGAGACGAACTCGGGCTTGAGCGGTGCGAGGCGCTCGATCGCCGCCCACAGCGTCGCCTCCATCTTCTCCGTCTTGGGCGGGAAGAACTCGAAGGAAACATCGATCTCGCCGGTCGCCACCAGCCGGCTCTTGCGCTCGGGCGTGTCTGCCATCAGGGGGCCTCCTGTAGGGCGCGGGCGGGTTTCGGCTTGTGGACCGGGGCCGAGGCACCTTGGGGACGCTCGGCGAGCCAAAGCGAGACAGTGAGCTTCTCCGGTCCGCCCTTCTTTTCCGATGCGAGGTCGCGCTGCGCGATCGGGTCGAGCCCGGCATCCTTCATCCACTGTGTTACTTGTGCCGGCGGAAAGCCGAGGCGGTCGTGGGCGAAATCCTCGCGCAGGAACTCCAGATCGTGCGGAGCGAAGTCGACGATCAACAGCCGCCCGCCCGGTGCCAGCACCCGCGCCGCCTCGCGAATGGAGAGCGCCGGCTCGGACAGAAAGTGCAGAACCTGATGCATGACGACCGCGTCGGCGACGCCGTCCGGCAGCGCGAGCGCGTAGATGTCGCCATGGCGCACCTGGGCGCGCGTCAGTTGCTCGTTGGAGAGCTTGCTGCGGGCATACGCCAGCATCGCCTGGTTGAGGTCGAAGCCGAGCCCGCGCTCGTAGCGGTCGGCGAAGAGCTCGAGTATCCGCCCCGTTCCCGTCCCCAAATCGACGAGCAGCTTGAACGGGCCCGGACCGAGCGCCTCCCCCATCGCGTCCTCGACCTCGCTTTCGGCCACATGCAGGCTGCGGATGCGGTCCCAATCGGCAGCATGGTCGAGAAAATAGCTTTGCGCGGCGGCCTCGCGCTCGCGTTTCAAGGCGTCGGCCCGCTCCCGGTCGCGCGCAACAATTGGATCGGTGCCATCGACGAGCCCCAGAATGTCCAACGCGAGCCGGCCGCCGTGGGTGCGGTCGGAGACGTGGAAATAGGCCCAGCTCCCCTCGCGAAAGCGCTCCACCAGGCCAGCTTCGGCCAGAAGCTTCAGGTGCCGGCTGATGCGCGGCTGGCTCTGGCCGAGGATCTGGGTGAGGTCCTTGACGTTGAGCTCACCCGCCCCGAGCAACAACAGGATGCGCAGACGCGTGGGCTCGGCCGCCGCCTTGAGCGCCACTACGATTTCGTCGCTGGCCAGTGATCCTGCCACCAGGGCCTCCTTTGGCCGGTCATCATATAAAGATATGTTTATGTGTCAAGCCGCTGCAACCCTTTTCCCGCTTTGCGCGTTTTCGGCACGGCGGTTAACCGGAAAGTAAGCGTGTCTTTCTACCTTTGCCCGTGACGGTTATTGAGGACGGACACACACCCGATGCGCGTAGCCATTTATGACCGGGTCGAGCCGCCCGTCCCTTCAGAGCTTCCTTTGCAGCTGGTCGAGACCTGCTCCCACCGCGCCGCCGCGGCCAAGCTCGTTTTCGCGGTTCCGGTGGTGCTGGCGGTCGGATTTGCCACGCTCTCGCTGGTCCTCTACGCGCTCTTGGCGCCCCCCGCCCGCGCGCTCGTCGCCGAGCACCCGGCCCTTGGCCTGGAGATCCTGGCCGCGATCGCCTTCTGGACCTATTTGCTCGGTTTGCCCCTAAAGCGCCTTTTCGACCGCCTGGCCGTCAAACGCACCATCGAGATCGATGCAACAACGGTAACGGTCACAGAGGGCGGTCATTTCCGCTCCTGGACCTGGCAGGCGCCGCTCAGCTCCTTCGCAGGTGTTGCCCATCACGTGCGCGCCTCGCTGTCGGGCACGCGCCACGAGCTCATTTTGGTGCATCCGACCCGCGAAAAATCGGTGCTCCTGAGCCTTGCCCACCAGATGTCACAGTCCGAGGTGGACCGCGTTGCGGCGCTGCTGAAGCATACTGAGGTTCCCCCTACGGAACTCTATCGCCTCAAAGCGCGGCTCCCGCGCCTTACGCTGCCGGCATGGAGGGATCCCGCCCATGCCTGAATGCTTGCAGGGCCTGCATGAACACATGCCTGTCCAAAAAATCGTCGTTATCCTCGGCCACCCTTTGACTGCAACACTGCCGGCATGGCTTATTGAGTTGAAGGGGCAACGGTCGGCCCGAGGAGGCTCGGAGTACCCGTTATTGTCCGTCGTCCTAGGAGGGAGCCCGATCGTATGATGAGCACAGTATCGTTGCGGCCCACCCCGCGCAGCGCATATCCGGGCCTGGTCCGAGCCCTTTTGCTGTCGAGCCTGGCCCTCGTTGCCATGGGCGCGGGCGTCAGGGCCGAGTCCCCTGCCGCCTACATGAAGCGGGTCGGAAACGAGCTGCTGGCAGCCTCGCGCTCCGGCTCGCCCGAGCAGTTCGCCATGGTCCTCAACTCCAATGCCGACATCCCCTCGATCGGCTTGAGCGCGCTGGGCGGCTATGCCCGCTCGCTGCCGCGCGCCGACCGGCCGATCTACTACAACGGCATGATCAACTTCATCGCCCGCTACGCCGCCAAGGAGGCGCCCAAGTATCCGGTGGCGCGCTTCATCGTGACGGCGCAGTCGGACGAGGACGCGCGCGGCACCTACGTCGACAGCCGCATCACGCTGGCCAGCGGCGACGCCTACGACATCCGCTGGCTCGTCGTGCGCCGCGGCCAAACCTACAAGGTGCGCGACGCCCAAGTCATCGGCTTCTGGATGACCTCGTTCCTCGACAACCTGTTCCAGAACTACATCAGCGAGAACGGCGGCAACCCGAAAGCGCTCGTCGTCGCGCTCAACCGCTAGTGAGTACCTCAAGTCCTCGTGCGTACTAAGGTGTCAGCCCCGCCCGCCTCGAGGCGTGCTTTT
>CAYUBZ010000205.1:0-4714 GCA_964443205.1 uncultured Hyphomicrobium sp.
AGCGTCTCAAGAAACGCGATGATCTTTTTGCGGATGGCTGCGTCGGCCACGCCGGAGTAAGGCGGGCTCATGCCGTTGCCGGGGATCACCGCGTCGGGATCGGCGATCCACTTGTTGAGCGTCGCCGCGTCCCAGGTGAGCCCGGAGTCCTTCAGCGACTCCGTATAGGCGTAGCCGGGCTCGGTCCCCGCCTTGCGCCCCACCACACCGTAAAGCGACGGTCCGAGCCGGTTGTCGTCCTTGAGAAAGGAGTGACACTCGCGGCAGTGGTCGTTGAAGGCGAGCTCTAGGTCATCGTCCGCCGCCAATGATTGGACGGGCAAGAGCGCGGCGAGGACGGCCACCACGGGCCCTGCAACAGCCATCGGGGAACGCGTCACCGGCACCTCCATCTTCGCTCGCAGTCCGCAGGAGACTGCCGCAAGAAGGCTAAGAGGCCGCTAATATCGGCTCAGACCGGCGATACGGCGAGCTCGGGATGCTGCAGCCGCCGCGCCGTGCGCCTATCGGTGGGGATGGCGCCGCGCGCATACTCGATGGTGCGGATGAACTCGCGGATGCGCGGCTGGATCTCGGTGCGCCAGCGCGTCCCGTTGAAGACGCCGTAGTGGCCGACGCCTTCCTGCACGTAGTGCACCTTCATGTGCTCGGGAATGCTCGTGCACAGATCGTGCGCAGCCTCCGTCTGGCCGAGTCCGCAGACGTCGTCGCGCTCGCCCTCGACCGTCATCAAGGCCGTGTCCTGGATCGCCGAGCAGTCGACGCGCGTGCCCCGGTGCATCATCGTGCCCTTGGGCAGCGAATGGTCCTGGAACACGGTCTTGATCGTCTGCAGGTAGAACTCGGCGGTCAGGTCCATGACCGCCAGGTACTCCTCGTAGAAATCCTGATGCTGCTTGACCGGATCGCAGTCGCCTTTCACCAGATTGTTGAACAGGTCGACGTGCGCGTTCATGTGGCGCTCGAGATTCATGGTCATGAAGCCGGTGAGCTGCATGAAGCCCGGATAGACCGGGCGCATGAAGCCGGCGTGCGGCAGCGGCACGGTTGAGACCACGTTGTGCTCGAACCAATTGAGCGAGCGCGTCTCTGCCAGCCTGTTGACGCCCGTGGGGTTGCAGCGGGTATCGATGGGGCCGCCCATCAGCGTCATGGAGGCGGGCTGACACGGGCAATCCGTGCTGGCCATGTGCGCCACCGCGGCGAGCACCGGCACGGCCGGCTGGCAGACGGCGATCACGTGCGTGTCCGGCCCGATGACGCGGATAAAGTCGATGACGTGATCGATGAAGTCGTCGAGATCGAAGCGCCCCATGGCGAGCGGGATGTCGCGCGCGTCGGTCCAATCGGTGATGTAGGTGTCGTGCTCGGGCAGCATCGCCTTGACGGTGCCGCGCAGCAGCGTCGCGTAGTGGCCCGACAAAGGCGCCACGATGAGCACCTTGGGGTCGTAGCGCGTGCCGACCTTGCTGGTGTCGCGCTCGAAGTGCAGCAAATTGCAGAAGGGCGTGGCGGCGACCACGTGCTCGTGCACCGGCACCTCGACATTGTTCACGCGCGTCGACCGCAAGCCCCACTCGGGCTTGCCGTAGCGCCGGGTCACGTTCTCAAACACCTCGCAGGCCGCCGCGAGATGCCGCCCGAATGGCGTCTGCGCGATCGGGTTGAACGGCCAATCGAGCACGGTGCGCATTCCGTGGGCGCTCATGCGCAGAGGCGAGAGGAATGCGTGCGCGAACTCGTAGGCGTAGTAGTGCATTGTGAGGCGCCTCTCCGTTTTCGCTGCAGCGCAACAAAATCAGGTTGCACTGCAAGATTATGTTACCAAAGCGTTATATTGGCCAGGAAAAAAGTGCCTTTCCAGCTGCGGCAATTGCCCATCACTAACAAGGCGCCACAAGCAAGGCTGTTGCGCGCGGCACTCGATCGGCGTGCCGGTGCGAGCCGACGCAATCACAGGGAAAAAGCTGTGGGCTGCTCTTTGGACCGTTGGCCGGAGAGTGACATAATTCGCCCATAGACGGGCGCACCCTATGGGAACGTTTCAATCAACGCGCCGCGCCTGCCGTTGGTTTCCAGCACGGCAAGTGGATTAAGACGGAACCGACCATGACCTATCCCCCGCCGCCCGGACCGCGTCGTGTCGAGGGCTACCATTACCCCGACGAGCGCACGGGCCCGCCCACGTATCCGCCGCGTCGCCCGCCGCCCCGGCGCGCCCCGTCTCCGGTGCTCGTGGGGCTCATCTATGGGGGCATCGGTCTCCTGGCGATTGCGGTTGCCGCCATCACCTTCGTCGTGATCTCGCCGCCGACCGATCTGATCCGCCGCGAGATCGTCGCGCAGGTAAAGTCGGCGACGGGCCGCGACCTCAGTATTGCAGGGGAGTCGTCGTTCACCTTCTTTCCCACGCTCGGCGTGCGGGCCCGCGACGTGTCGCTGTCGGCGCCCCCCGGTATGGGCGGCGAGCCCTTGCTCACCGCGGCGAGCCTCGACGTCGGCGTGCGACTCCTGCCGCTGCTGGGCCAGGACATCGTGGTCGACCGGCTGGTGCTGAACCAACCGGTCTTTGCGCTCCGCGTCGACGCGCAAGGCCGCAAGAGCTGGGACATGGCGGCCGCACAATCGCTGCCCCCGGTGCGGCTGGCCCAGGCCGGCGGCGGCACACTGACGGATTTCACGGCCGGCAACGAATTATCCCAAGGTGCAGGCGGCCAGTCAGGTGCGCGTGCACAGATGTCTGAGCTCGCCGGGCTGTCGCTCGGCGACATCCGCATCGACGACGGCACCGTGCTTTACAGCGACGAGCGCTCGGGCAGCGCCTACAGGATAGACGCGATCAACGCCCAGGCCGGTCTCGCCTCCATCGGCCAGCCGTTGGAGGCCAAGGGCAGCGTCATGTGGGCGCGCGAGAAGATCGACTTCGACGGCATGCTGACGGTGCCGCAGGATCTGTTGCAGGAGCGCCCCGCCAAGCTGGCGCTCAACCTTAAAGGCAAGCCGTTCAGCGCGAGCTACGACGGCTCGGTGATGCTGCGCGAGGCGCTCAATGCGGAGGGCGCCGTCACCGGCAACGCGGCCTCGCTGCGCGCGCTGGCCAAGTGGCTGGGCACGGAGCTGCCTCCGGCGCCCGGCTTCGGCGAGGTGTCGGTCGCCGGCCAACTTCGCGCCAGCGCGGCGGCGGTGCGCCTGTCGGATGCTCACCTGGCGCTCGACGGGGCGACGGCCACCGGCACGATCGGCGTGACGACGTCCGGCGCCCGCCCCCACGTCGCCGCGGACCTGAAAGTCTCCGGGCTCGATCTGGGAAATTACATGGCGAGCGGGGGCGGAGCGTCTCCGCGCGCCAGGGGACAGCCGCCGTCGGCGACTGCAGTGCCGCCGCCGCCGGCGGCCGCAGCGCCTGCACCGCCATCCGGCCCGCAGTCGATCGAGGATCTGCTCCAGCGCCCCGGTCCGCGAGTCAAGGGCTACACGCAGCGCGCCGGCTGGAGCGATGAGGCGCTCGATCTGGCGACGCTGGGCCTCGTCGATGTCGACGCCAAGCTCTCCGTCGCGGACCTCACGTACGGCGACCTCCGCGTCGATGCCTCGGAGCTTTCCTTGGCGCTCAAGGATCGCGTGCTCAGGACGACCTTCGAGGAGGTGCGGCTCTATCAAGGCCGCGGCAAGGGTTTCTTCGCGCTCGACGGCACCGGGGCCGAGGCCGTAGTCGGTACCAATTTCCAGGTTTCGGGCATCGCCGCGCAGCCGCTCCTGAAGGACACCGCCGGCATCGACTGGCTGGCGGGGACGGGCGACGTCACGCTGGCGCTTTCGGGACATGGCGCCAGCCAGGCCGCGATCGTCGGGTCGCTCAACGGCAAATCCGACTTCGCCGTGCGCAACGGCGCGATCATCGGCTTTAACCTTGGTGGCGCCGTGCGCGCGCTGTCCGATGGCAAGATTCCCGACTTCAAGAGCTCTCCGGCGGAAAAGACCGACTTCAGCGAGCTGACGGGCAGCTTCGTCATCACCAACGGCGTGGCCAAGAACGACGACCTGCGGCTGGCAAGCCCGCTGCTGCGCGCATCGGGCGCCGGCACCGTCGACCTCAACCAGCGCAGCCTCGACTACGTGGTGCGGCCCAAGGTGGTGGCGTCGCTGGCGGGCCAGGGCGGCAAGACGGATCTGACGGGTCTGGAGGTTCCCTTGCACATCACCGGCTCCTGGGAGGATCCCGCCATCGAGCCCGATATACAGGGTGCGATCAACAACCCGGGTACGGTGGATGCGGTGAAGGAGCTCGGCAAGCAGTTCAAAGGCAAGAACGCGGGCGAGATCGTCGAGGATCTGTTCGGCAAGAAAGAAGAGGGCAAGCCGTCGAAGGCGGAGAAGCTCTTGCAGAAGTTTCTGGGCAAGTGAGCGCGGGCGTCGGGGCACCGCAAAAAGCCCGGCGCTGCTCCCTGCGTAACAACGCCGGCTAAAATCACGTCAACGACGCGAAAATTTTTTTGGCGCGCAGGGCAATTTTTTCTTGCGTAGGGGGGGGTGTTGCCTCATATGACCCGTCTCCGTTCGTCCACCTGCCCTTAAGGTCGAGGAAATCCAGAAACCCCAAAGGTAAGGAGCGGGCGGGTCACATCTATCTGCTGGTTGGGGAGGGTCATATGGCCTTTAATGACACCCTCTTCCAATTGGGGATGGACTTGACTCGTTCAAGCACCGCCCAAGA
>CAYUBZ010000206.1:0-4702 GCA_964443205.1 uncultured Hyphomicrobium sp.
GACCGGGTGCAGGAGGGCCGCTTCGGCGCCTGCCTGATGGCCGAGCCCGACCTGGTGGCCCGCTGCGTCGCCGCCATGGGGGCCCGCGTGTCCGTTCCCGTCACCGTCAAGTGCCGCATCGGCATCGACGCGCAGGACGACGAGGCGGACCTGGCGCGGTTCGTCGCGATCGTTGCGGATGCCGGCTGCCGCACCTTCATCGTGCACGCGCGCAAGGCGTGGCTGCAGGGGCTTTCGCCCAAGGAGAACCGCGAGGTGCCGCCGCTCGACACCGCGCGCGTCTACCGGCTGAAAGTCGCGCGGCCCGACCTGACCATCATCCTCAACGGCGGCATCGCCGATCTCGATATGGCGCAAGCGCATCTGGCGCACGTCGACGGCGTGATGCTCGGGCGCGCCGCCTACCAGACGCCGTACCTCTTGGCCGAGGTCGACCGGCGCTTCTTCGGGGCTTCGTCGCCGGTGCCGACGCGCGCTGAGGTCATCGAAGGTCTGATCCCCCACGTCGCGCGCCATATCGAAGCCGGCGGCCGGCTCAACAACGTCGTCCGCCACATCCTCGGGCTCTATCACGGCTGCCCACGCGCCCGCGCCTTCCGCCGTCACCTGAGCGAGACCGCGGTCAAGGACGGGGCCGGGATCGACGTGCTGCTCGAAGCGCTGCGGATCGTCGAGCCGTCCTACCGATTGATCGCCGCGGCGGAGTAGGGGAGACGAGGGCATGGATCTGGGGGTCCCGGCGGGCGAGCTTGTCCTGCTCGTCGCCGCGCTGCTCGCGGCGGGTCTCGTTGCGGGCTTTCTGGCCGGGCTCTTGGGGATCGGCGGCGGCGGCGTCCTGGTGCCGGTGCTCTATGAGATTTTCGGGGTGCTCGACGTGGAGCCCGGGATCCGCATGCACCTGACGCTCGGCACGACGATTGCCGTCATCTTGCCCACCGCGTTGCGGTCGTTTGCAACGCACCGCGCCAAGGGTGCGGTGGACATTGACCTTTTGAAGCGCGTGGCGCCGTTTATCGTCGCCGGCGTGATCATCGGCGTGCTGACGGCGAAAGTCTCGAGCGGCGCCACCCTCAAGTGGGTGTGGGCGATCGCCGCCGGCCTCGTTGCGCTCAAGATGGCGCTGGGCCGCGAGGACTGGCGGCTCGGCGATCATCTGCCGTCCCGCCCCTGGCCCGAGATTGCGGCGGTGGCCATCGGGCTGCTGTCGACCTTGATGAGCATCGGCGGCGCCACCTTCACGGTGCCGCTGCTGACACTTTACGGCTTTGCGATCCTGCCGGCCGTCGCCACGGCAAGCGGCGTCGGCCCGATGATCGCACTGCCGGGCGTCATCGGATACGCGTGGGCGGGCTGGGGGGCGCAAGGGCTGCCGCCCTTCTCGGTGGGGTACGTCAATCTGCTGGGGCTGGCGATCATCGCACCGGTGAGCGTCTTTGCAGCCCCCTTCGGGGCGCGGCTTGCGCACGCCATCCCGCGTCGCCGGCTGGAGCTGGCGTTCGCAGCGTTTCTCGCCTTCGTGTCGGCGCGCTTCCTGATTGATCTCTTGGGGTGAGACTTTACGCGGGCACGGCTGCGGGGCGAAGGGGCCTGGCCCACCTGACGAGCGTGCGCAGATGCTGGCCCGCCACCACGCCGATGAACCACACGTAGAGCACCAGCGTGAAGGGCAGAACGGTGCGCAGAAAGTAGTAGCAGGTCGCATCGACGGCGACGAGAAACGCCGTCGCAATGGTGAGGTTGAGCCAGGAGGCCCGCTTGCCGCGGACGGCCCACCCGAGCAAGAAACCAATGAGCGCCACGCCGAGCACCAAGGCCAGGCGCAGCTGCCCTTCCAGATCGGTGAAGTAGCGTCCGTCGAGAAGCTGCGCGATGACGTGCGCGTGGATCATGACGCCGAGCATCTTTGAGTCCGTCCACACGGTGAGGGCGGTATCGTGCAGGTCGGAATTGGGCATGGCGTAGCCGGTCAGCACGATGTGGCCCTTTATGCGCTCGCGAAGCTCCTGCAGGCGGCCGGCGTCGGCGCCGGGCAGGAGGTCCTTGGCCGAAACCGTAAGAAAGGGCTGCGTGTTGCGGTCGGGGCCCAGGAGCCAGGCGATGCGCATCGAGTCCGAGGACGCACCGGGGCCCGTGGGCTTGGCGCCTGCGGCAAGCGCCACCTGGCGCGGGAAGCTTTCCTTGTAAAGAGACCCTTCAATGGGACCGAAGGTCCGGCGCACGATCTGTCCAGAGTCGTACTTCAGCGAGATATAGCCCGCAGGGCGCCCGATCTGGGCCAGGAAGTCGTTCTGATAGGCCTGCTGGGCCTCGTTGAAGGTTGTCGTGTGCTGGTCGACGGCGCCGAGAACGATGGGCGTCTTGGCGTCGCGCAAGGTCTCGACAAAGATGCGGTCTTTCTCGCGCCCCTGCGGCGCGATGTAGAAGAAATCGAGCCCGATGGCGCTCGGGCCCATGGCATCGAGCGTACGAATGATCTGGGCGTGGACGTCGCGCGGAATGGGGGCAACGGGCACGCCGTTGAAAGTTTGCGGGTCAAAGAGGACGATGACGATACCGGGGTGGGTGTCAGCCACGCGATCCGCCAGCAGCACGGTGCGCCAGTCGGCCGTCCAGTATTCGAGGGATTCGAGCCGCTCGCGGAAAGGTGCAAACGCCAGCGCTGCTGCCGCGGCGGCGCAGGCAAGGACCAAGAGAAGCGAGAGCGTCGGAAACTTCCGCCGACGTGTCGCTGCAGAGGGTGCGTCTGCCGTCATCGCCCGTGCCGTCCCCCGACGCTGCTACTTGACCGCGGCATTCCGGGTCGCGGCAATGACGGGATCGCTAGCCGCGATCCCGCCATCAATCGGGCCGCCTGACCCAATCACATGTCAGCTACCGTCTTCACTTCCTTCCAGGACCGCCCCCGTCGCCGCCGCCGCCGTCCGCTGCGGAACCGCTATCGGCGTCGTCGCCGGCAATCGCCGCGGCGGGAGCGAGCGTGATTGTTGCGACACTAAGGCCACAGATGAGCAGCGTGAAAAGTGCAATGACCGCGTGTTTCCAATTCATGGTCAACCCTCCTGAGATTTCCTAAGATTGCCGATTGCTAGAGGGCGGGGCCGCCAGCATCGCCGCCGCCACCACCGGGGCCGGCCCCATCGCCGCCGCCGCTTTCAGGGGCAGGGGCACCAGGGCCGCCCCCGTCGCCACCGCCGCTGTCAGGGGCAGGGGCCCCGGGACCGCCTCCGTCGCCGCCACCGTCCGCCGCTCCCGAACCGCTGGTATCGGTGTCGTCGCCGGCAATCGCGCTTGACGGCGTGAGCGCGATCGATGCGACGCCGAGCCCACAGATGACGAGTGCGAAAAGGGCAAGGACAGGACGCTTGAACATCATGGTCACCCCCCAACTCCGAGAGTTTGGAATCACGGGCAATGTGCACGGCAACGTGTGCAACGGCAACTCCGGACTTTTGATGACCAAAGGCTTCGGCAATCAGGTTCGCATCGCCGTGAACACAAGAAGGCATCGGTGTGGAACTGGGCAACGGCTTGATTAGCTGGAGGCTTTTCGCGCTCAAACGGCGATTTTCTGATTGTATTCGCCGACCTCGGGGTACTTCGCCAGCTCGGCGTCGATATCGGCGAAGATCGCCTTCATGTTGGCCTCCGACATCGGGCTCTCGACGACGACGACCAGCTCGGGCTTGTTGGAAGAGGCGCGCACCAGCCCCCACGTGCCGTCCTCGAGCACGATGCGCACGCCGTTGACGGTGACGAGATCGCGGATCTTCTGCCCGGCGACCTTGCCGCCCTCGGCGGCGAGCTTCTTGTAGTGGGCAACGACCGCGTCGACGACGCCGTATTTCTGCTCATCGGCGCAATGCGGAGACATGGTCGGCGATTGCCAGGTCTTCGGAAGCGCGTCGCGCAAATCCGCCATGCTCTTATCTGGGTTGCGGTCGAGCATGTCGCAGATGGCGAGCGCGGCGACGAGGCCGTCGTCGTAGCCGCGCCCCAGCGGCGGATTGAAGAAGAAGTGGCCTGACTTCTCGAAGCCGACAAGCGCGCCTGTCTCGTGGCTGTAGCGCTTGATGTAGGAGTGGCCTGTCTTCCAGTAGGCGGTCGTGGCGCCGTTGGCTTTCAGCACCGGATCGGTGAGGAACAGGCCCGTCGATTTCACGTCGACGACGAACTTGGCTCCCTTGTGCAGGGCGGAGATGTCGCGCGCGAGCATGACGCCGACCGTGTCGGCGAAGATCTCGCGGCCCAGATTGTCGACGACGCCGCAGCGGTCGCCGTCGCCGTCGATGGCGAGTCCGACGTCCGCCTTCGTCTCCTTCACCTTGGTCGACACGTCGTGCAGCATCGCCATGTCTTCGGTGTTGGGATTGTAGTTGGGGAAGGTGTGATCAGGCTCGGTGTGGAGGGGCACGACCTCGCAACCGACCGCGCTCAGCACTTGGGTCGCAAAGGGACCGGCGGTGCCGTTGCCCGTCGCGACGACGACCTTCAAGCGACGCTTGAGCTTCGGGCGGTCGGCGAGCGCTTTCATGTAGCGCTCGGCCATGCCCGCCTCGAAGATGTAGCGGCCGCCGTCGGCTGTCGCGTAGGTGCCGCCGAGCACGATCTCCTTCAATTCGGCCATCTCGTCGGGTCCGAAGGTCAACGGGCGCTCGAGCCCCATCTTGATGCCGGTCCAGCCGTTGTCGTTGTGGCTCGCCGT
>CAYUBZ010000207.1:0-2555 GCA_964443205.1 uncultured Hyphomicrobium sp.
ACATTACCAAATGTTAGGAGTGGAGGAGAGACCGTCAAGGGCTCCCAGCAGAGCCCGGGCCCCTCCTCCACGCACCCTCACCGCGGGGAGGCGTACTCGCGGCGGAGGTGTCTGAAGAACGCCAAGTTGAACGCGACAAGCGCGGAAAAGATGCCCGCGAGCAGCAAAAAGGCCATATGCCCGGTGGTGCGGGGCAGTCCGCCCATGGCGCCCGAGTGCGGCACCGGAACTGCGGTGGCGACGACGGCGGCCGCGATGAGGGGGCTATCCTGCAGCGAAAACTTGAGCAGGTCGCCGGCGTTGGAGCTGACCGCAAGAATGTCGCCCAGACGCTGCGTGGCGACCGACGTGCGCTCGTAGGTACCAATCGCAAAAGCAAACGTTACGAACAGCACGAGCCCGATCAGGGCGTCGGCCACCGTGCGTAAGACCATCCGAAAAGGCCCGCTAATTGCCATCTCAGGAAACCTCATTCTTGCCGGCGCATTTCGGCGCCATGGCATGTTTCGAAGCTTCGGCTGCCTCTGTGGCAGGCGTTGGCCCAGATTGTGGCGATTGCAACGTATTCTTTTGATTAACAATGGCAGAGATCGGGCTGTGGCGCGCCGGTGACAAAGGGGCCGCATGACGCACCCGCGCCCCGATGGCTATGGCTGCGCAGGCCGGGCTTTTGTCGTAGTTGTTGATGTTGTGCAGTGCGAAGGATAGTGTCCGCGCCGTTTGCGCGGCGCGCCGCGCAGGCTTTCTGCTGACGCCTTATGCAAGGGGAGGGGCCGCTAACCATGGGCTTCATTGCCGACAGCTTGAATCGCATTCAGCCCTCAGCGACCATCGCTGTGTCGACCAAGGCCCGTCAGCTCAAGGCCGCCGGCCGCGACATTATTTCGCTCTCGGCCGGCGAGCCGGATTTCGACACTCCGGAGAATATCAAAGCGGCAGCGATTCGCGCCATGGCGGCGGGAAAGACGAAGTACACCGACGTAGACGGTCTGCCCGAGCTCAAGGCCGCCATCGTGCGCAAGTTCGAGCGGGAGAATGGGCTGCAGTACAAGCCGAGCCAGATCTCGGTCGGCACCGGCGGCAAGCAGGTGATCTACAATGCCCTGCTCGCCACGCTGAACCCCGGCGACGAGGTCGTCATTCCGGCGCCGTGCTGGGTCTCCTACGCGGACATCGTGCTGCTGGCCGACGCGCGCCCCGTTTTCCCCGAGACACGTCTGGAGGATGGCTACAAGCTGAAGCCCGAGATGTTGGAGGCGGCGATCACGCCCAAGACGAAATGGCTGATTCTCAATTCTCCATCCAATCCCACGGGGGCTGCCTATTCGAAAGAGGATATGAAGTCGTTGACCGACGTGCTGCTGCGCCACGAGCACGTCTGGTTGCTGAGCGACGACATCTACGAGCACCTGATCTACGACGGCCTCGCCTTTCACACGCCGGCCGCCGTCGAGCCGCGGCTCATGGATCGCACCCTGACCATGAACGGGCTGTCGAAGGCCTATTGCATGACCGGGTGGCGGCTCGGGTATGCGGGTGGCCCCGAACCGCTGATCAACGCCATGCGCAAGCTGCAGTCGCAGTCGACCTCGAACCCGTGCTCGATCACGCAGTGGGCGGCCATCGAGGCCTTGGACGGGCCGCAGGACTTCATCGCCGAGAACAACGCCAAGTTTGTCGAGCGGCGCGACTTGGTTGTTGCCATGCTCAATCAGGCGAGCGGCCTGCAATGTCCCAAGCCACAAGGCGCCTTCTACGTCTATCCGAGCTGCGCCGGCGCGATCGGCAAGACGAGCGCGTCGGGAAAGAAAATCGCGACGGACGAGGATTTCGCAACCACGCTGTTGGAAGAGGAAGGCGTGGCCGTCGTCCACGGTGCGGCGTTTGAGAGCTCTCCGGCGTTTCGCGTCTCCTACGCCGCCTCGCGGGAGTTGCTCGAGGAGGCGTGCCGGCGTATCCAACGCTTTTGCGGGAACCTGAAGTGATGGTGCCAATGGTGCCAGCGTGGGGCCGTGGTCGGCGGGTCTGCCGGACCTGCCTCTACTGGCGCGCCGGCCTCGTTGTCGTGGCCTTGGCGTTGCTTGTCACGTGGCTCGCTGCGTGATGTGGCGCCTCAGGCCGGCGCACGGCCCGGCCAATGGCCGGCCACCCAATCGCGCAGCCAAAGCCGGCGCAGGAACCGTTGGGCTCTGAGCACCTTGAACGAAGCGGGACGCGAGGCCCGCATTACGAGTGCCGTGCCTGTCCGCGCCCGCGGAACGACGGCTGGTTGGGGCTCGGGCAGATCCTCGGCGGCCATCGCATAACCTGCTGCATGGGCCGCTGACTTCAGCGCCTGCATACTCATCGCACGCCTCTGTTCTCGCGGACCGGAGCCCCTCGCGGCCCTTGCCGTCGTCGACCCGTCGCCGATGAAGCCCCGAACGCGCCGACACTTCATAATGCGTCAATCGTGGAGTCGTTCCAAGTAGTTTTCCTTGCGCTTCATCAAAGTTGGTAGGCTTTCTCTTGAGACGAGTTGTGCAACGCAATATTGCTTGTGCGAACAACTTCAA
>CAYUBZ010000207.1:2655-4670 GCA_964443205.1 uncultured Hyphomicrobium sp.
GCGCAGGGCGTCTTTTATTGGCGAAGGGCTTGCGCCGCGATGAGTGCGGCGCGAACATGGGTGGGCCGCGTTTCCTCATCCGAGGTGCGGGGGGCGCGGCTTGCGGGTGTGCGCCTCCAGCCAAGGGAGGAAAAAATGGGGCAGTCCAACGGCCCGAGAGCGGGAGCCAATGGGGGCGTCCGCCCCCGCTGCATTGCACTCGTCGGCCCCTATTTGAGCGGCAAGACCACGCTGCTCGAGGCCATTCTCGCCCGCACCGGCGCTATTCCCCGGGCCGGAACGATCCCCGACAAGTCGACCGTTGGCGACGCGAGCCCCGAGGCGCGCGACCACGGCATGAGCGTGGCGCTCAATATTGCCGACGCCGGCTTTCTGGGCGACTCCTTCACGTTCATCGACTGTCCGGGCTCCATCGAGTTCCAGCACGAAGGCGCGCTCGCGCTCACCGCGTGCGATGCGGCGGTCGTCGTGTGCGAGCCCGACGCCAAACGCGTGCCGGCGCTGCAGGTCATCCTCAAGCAGCTCGAGGATCGCGGCATTCCCCACTTCCTGTTCTTGAACAAGATCGATGCCTCCGAAGTCCCCGTGCGCGAGCTGATCCCCATTCTGCAGCCGGCGAGCACGAAGCCGCTGGTGCTGCGCCAGATCCCCATCTGGGAGAACGGCACGGCTACCGGCTTCGTCGACCTCGCATCGGAGCGCGCCTACGTCTATCGCCCGCACGCCGCCTCCGAGATCATTGAGCTGCCGGCCGGCATTTCCGACCGCAAGGACGAGGCGCGCTTCCATATGCTGGAGCAGCTCGCCGACTACGACGACGAGCTGATGGAGCAGCTTCTCTCCGACATGCCGACCTCGCGCGACAAAGTCTTCGGGGACCTCACCGAAGACTTGCGCAAAGGCCTGATCTGTCCCGTGCTGCTCGGCTCGGCGCATAACGAGAACGGCGTCCTGCGGCTCTTGAAGGCGCTGCGCCACGAGGTGCCGACCGTCGAGGAGACGGCGCGGCGGCTCAAGCTCGAGAACGCCAAGTCGGCCGCCTACGTCTTCAAGACGATGCACACCGCGCACGGCGGCAAGCTTTCGCTCGCCCGCGTGCTGACCGGCGAGTTCGGCGACGGGACGACGGTCGTGGGCGCCTCAGGTGCGGAGGAGCGCGTGGCCGGGGTGTTTGCGTTGCGCGGCGAGGAGCCGATCAAGCGCGGTGTGGCCAAGGCCGGCGAGACGGTGGCGCTGGGGCGCCTCGAAACCATCAAGACGGGCGAGACGATCTCCGCCGACAAGGGTGGCGTCGTGCAGGCGCACGGGGCGCCGGCACCCGAGCCGGTGTTCGGTGTCGGGCTCGGCCTCAAGGACCGCAAGGACGAGGTGAAGCTGACGACGGCGCTCGCCAAGCTGATGGAGGAGGACCCCTCGCTGCAGCTGGAGATGAACCAGGACACGCATCAGATGCTGCTGTTGGGGCAGGGCGAGATGCACCTGCGCGTCGCGACCGAGCGGCTGCAGCGCAAGTACGGCGTCGCGGTCGAGCGCCAGCCGCGGCTCATTCCCTACAAGGAGACGATCCGCAAAGGCACCGAGGTGCGCGGGCGCCACAAGAAGCAGTCGGGCGGCCATGGGCAGTTCGGCGACGCGGTGATCGAGATTGCGCCGCTGCCGCGCGGCTCCGGCTTCCAGTTCGCTGAGAAGATCACCGGCGGCGTCGTCCCGCGCCAGTTCATCCCCTCGGTGGAGATCGGCGTGAAGGACTATCTGCAGCACGGGCCGTTGGGTTTTCCCGTGGTCGATGTCGCCGTGACACTGATCGACGGGTCGTATCACACGGTCGACTCCTCCGACATGGCCTTCCGCCAGGCCGGGCGCATCGGCATGGTCGAAGGCATGCCCAAGTGCTCCCCGGTGCTCTTGGAGCCGATCATGGCAGTAGAGGTCTCGGTGCCGAGCGATGCCACCGCGCGCATCAACGGCATCATCTCGCAGCGGCGCGGGCACATCCTCGGTTTCGATGCGCGCGA
>CAYUBZ010000208.1:0-4646 GCA_964443205.1 uncultured Hyphomicrobium sp.
CCCGCAGCGTCAGCTCGTCTTGCTGCTGTCGCGCTTTCCTGTCTTCGATGCCGTGTGGTCGATCACCTTGGGGGCCTCGAGCTTCTCTTCGGGCTTCTCCTCGTCCTCATCCTCGGACAAGCCCTTCTTGAAGCTTTTGATGCCCTTGGCAACGTCGCCCATGATGGAGGAAATGCGCCCGCTGCCGCCGAAGATGAGAAGCGCGACAAGCGCGAGAATGAGCAAATGCCAGCCGCTCAACCCCATTGTCTGTGGCTCCTCAAATCCTCGCTAGAGTTAAAGTAACGTATCGCAGAAAGCGCCAGGCCTCGCAAGGCCACCTTAGCCGTCAACCAATGCTAACTCATTACCAAGCCTTCATTTTCTTCAGTTTCCGCGGGAAATACCAGAACACGGCCCAAATCGATGGCAACCCGCACCTCCGCCCCGCGCACCCAGCCTTCCATTTCGCGCACACGCACCTTGAGCGGTTTGTCGAACCCTTCGACGCCCACTTCCAGGCGCGCAACGTCGCCCAGGAACTTGACGTCGAGTATGCGCCCGGCGAGGCCTGCGCCTCCCTCCGTGAGCGTGATGCCGCGCTCGCGGATGCAAACCGTCACGGGCGCGCCTTCGGCGAGCCCCTCCGCGGAGACGGCGCCGATGGGCGTCGCAATGTGTCCATTCTCGACGCGATAGGTGATCTCGTTGATCTCGGAGAACAGCCGCGCCACGAACAGGTCGGCGGGGCGATGGTAGAGCTCCTCCGCGCTGCCAGCCTGCACGAGCCGCCCTGAGCGCATCACCGCAATGCGGTTGCCGATGCGCATCGCCTCCTCGGGATGGTGCGTGACGATGACCGAGGTGGCGCGCGTCTCGCGCAACAGCGCCAGCGTCTCCTCCTGCATGGCCTCGCGCAGCTGCACGTCGAGACCGGAGAACGGCTCGTCCATGAGCATGACGGCGGGGCGGGGCACGATGGCGCGTGCGAGCGCCACCCGCTGCTGCTGGCCGCCCGACAGAATGTGCGGATAGGAGTCGGCCATGTGCGCCAAGCCGACGCGCTGCAGAGCCGAGAGCGCCTCGCGGGCCGCCGCCGCCTTGGGCAGAGCCTTGAGGCCGAAGGCGACGTTGCCGAGGATGGTCAAGTGGGGAAAGAGCGCGAAGTCCTGAAACATCAGGCCGATGCCGCGGTCCTCCGGCGCCACGAAGCGGTTGGGCCCGGCGACCTCCTGGTCGTTGATCAGCACGCGGCCGGCGGACGGCTTCTCGATGCCGGCGGCGACCCGCAACAGCGTGGTCTTGCCGCAGCCCGATGGTCCCAGCAGACACACCACCTCGCCCGGTGCGACGTCGAGGTCGACGCCGTCGAGCGCCATCGTCTCACCGTAGCGGCGCGCCACGTGCTCGAACGTCAGGCGCGCGGCGAACGTCGCGGCGGCGCGGCCACCGGCCGGCGGCGTTACTTGCGTCGATGTCTTCAAGCTTGCGGGCACCTTTAGGCGGCGTTCGCCCCCGCGTCAGGACTTATCGGGGTCCTCGTCGCCGGGCAAGGGCGCCGTCGTCTCATCGTTGCCCCCCTCCTCGTCCTCGCCGGCATCCAGCGGCAGCTCGTCGGGCATCAGGGCCGCAACGTCGCTGGGCTCAGGCACCGCGAAATCGGGCGGCAGGTTGCCGTCGAGCAGGCCTGAGGCGCGCAGCTCGTTGAGCCCCGGCAGGTCCTTGATGTTCTCCAGGCCGAAATGGCTCAAGAAAGCGTCGGTGGTGCCGTAGGTGACGGGGCGGCCGGGCGCGCGCCGGCGCCCGCGCAGGCGGATCCAGCCGGTCTCCAGCAGAATATCCAGCGTGCCGACGGAGGTGGTCACGCCGCGGATCTCCTCGATCTCGGCGCGGGTGACCGGCTGATGGTAGGCGATGATGGACAGCGTCTCCAACGCCGCCCGCGACAGACGCCGCTCCTGCACGGCGTAGCGCTCGAGCAGATAGGCGAGATCCTCCGACGTGCGGAAGGCCCACTTGTTCGCCACTCGCACCAGGTTGACGCCGCGGCCGGCGTAGAAGCCGCGCAGCTCCTCCAAGAGGCCGGCGATATCCTCGCCGTCGGCCAGATGGCTCTTGAGCTTGGCCTCGTCCAGCGGCTCGGCGGCGGCGAACAGCAGCGCCTCGAGGATCCGCAGCTTCTCGCGATGATCGGCAAAGGGCAGCGCCGCGACGTTGCCGGCCATGCCCGACTTGCGCGCCTCGCCCTCCTCCTCGGAGGACGCGTTGTCGTTGGCGTCCTGGTTCGGCACCAGGCTCAGGCGGGGCGGATCCATGCGCTTTTCTCTCGTCATTGGCTTTTGAAACGCGACTCTTGGATTACGCTAGACCACGCGCTGCCACTCGGCACCCGGCTGGCGCGCCCTCATGTAGATAGGCGCGAAGGGCCCATCCTGGCGGATCTCGACGCGACCTTCACATGCCATCTCGAGCGTGGCGCCGAACGAGCTCGCCAGCACCGTCCGGCCGTCCTCGGCCGCGACGATCATCTGCTCCAGATAGCGCTCGAACGCCACCCAATCGGTGCTGGACTGCACATCCCCCATCAGCCGCTCCAGGCGGTCGCGCGCGTCCTTGATCGACCACACGGGGCGCGCCTTGATCACATGTCCGACCTTGATGGTGCGGCGCCGCTGGTCGGCGTAGGCGTGCAGCAGGTCGTAGACGGTCGCCGAATAGGTCGTCTCTCTGATCGTCTTCGCCCCTTCAGGCATGCCGCGCTGGAACACGTCGCGCCCCAGCCGCATGCGATTCATGAGCTGGGCTGCGGCCTCGCGCATGGCATCGAGCCGCATCAGGCGGAACGACAGACGCCGCGCAAGCTCCTCCCCGCTTATCTCGTCGGCGTGCTCCCCCTCGCGCGGCAAGAGCAGGCGCGATTTGAGAAAGGCGAGCCAGGCCGCCATCACGAGATAGTCGGCAGCCAGCTCGAGCCGCACCTTCTGCGCCTCGGCGATGAAGACGATGTACTGGTCGACGAGCGCCAGCACCGAGATTTTGCACAGGTCCACCTTCTGCGTGCGCGCGAGCGCCAACAGCAGGTCGAGCGGCCCCTCGTAGCCCGCCACGTCGACGATCAGCGCGTCCTCCGCGTCGAAAGGCTGCCCAACGACGGGCTCCTCCCACGCCGCGACGGCGCCTTCGCTTTCGTCCTTTTCAGCTTCCCTACTCATGCCAAGCCTTATATGGGCGCACGCAAAGTCGCGTTCGACCCTGCCTTCATATGGTATTGAGTTTACACTGATTCAGCGTTGTCCGCTGCAAGGGCGAGCATGCGCGCCAAATGCGCCTCGGCGTCTGCGGCATCGAACGGTTTACGGACGTTAAGGACGGCGAGCGCCGACTCGAATCGCTGCAGCGCGCGCCCGGCCAAGGCCGGCGTCCCGGCCGCCGCCGCCTGCATCTCGCCCAGATCGCCGTTGCAGTGGAGCACGATGTCGGAGCCTGCGGCAATGACCCGCTCCGCCCGCTCGCGCATGCCGCCCGCTAAGGCCCGCATCGACAAATCGTCGCTCATCAAGAGGCCGTCGAAACCGATCTCGCCACGGATGATCTCTTCCGTCACGATGGCCGACGTGCTGGCCGGGGCCTCGGGGTCGATGGCGGTAAAGACGACGTGCGCCGTCATGGCGGCCGGCAGCGCGCTCAGCGCCTTGAACGGCGCGAAATCGGACGCCGAGAGCTCAACGCGGCTCTCGGTGACGACGGGAAGGGCCAGATGGCTGTCCTTGGTGGCCCGCCCATGCCCTGGAATGTGCTTGATCACCGGCAGCATGCCGCCCGCCATCAGACCCTCGGCCACCGACCTTGCAAGCGCGATCACTTGGTCGGGATGCGTGCCATAGGCACGATCTCCGATGATCGCGTGCGACCCGGCGACGGGCACATCGAGCACCGGCGCGCAATCGGTATTGATGCCGAGCGCGCCCAAGTCCTCGGCCAGCAGGCGCGCGACCGCGAACGCGGCGGCGGTTGCCTGCTCTGGCTGGCGCGCGTAGGCCCGGCCGTACGTCGCCGCGGGCGGCAGCGCGCGGCCCAGCGGCGGGCGCAGGCGCTGCACGCGGCCGCCTTCCTGGTCGATGAGCACCAGAAGCTCATCGCTCCCCACCGCCTCGCGCACCGCATCCGTGAGGGCGCGGATCTGCGCGTGCTCTTGCAGGTTGCGCGCAAAGAGGATGAGGCCGGCGGGACGCACCTCCTTCAGAAAGGCGGCCTCTTGCGGCGTCAAGGCACAGCCTGCGACGCCCGTGATCAGAGCCGTGCGCATGGCGTTCCCGCTGTGGCGATGTGCGAAAGGAGCCGGTCGGACCGACTCCTCATCTCAGGCGCGAGGCACGAGAGGTTGAGCGGACCGCTCAGTATGCGGTCACCCAGCAGTCTTTGTAGCCCGCCGACTTGAGCTCGCTGCACAGCGTGCTGGCCTGGGCGCGCGAGCCGGGCGGACCGACGAGCAGACGGTGATAGGTGCCCTTCGCGCCCAAGTTCGCCTCCTGAACGTCCGGCGTCTTGTTCTGCAGCACGGAGCCGTACTTCTCCTGCATGTCGGCAAACTTCTTCAGCGCCGACAAGCGGCTGCCGCCCGACGCGGGAATGGAGGCGAGAACGGCGACGTAGCCGTTTGCCCCGGT
>CAYUBZ010000209.1:0-4589 GCA_964443205.1 uncultured Hyphomicrobium sp.
GCCGAAGTACTTGGCGTTCAGCGCCGCCCATGCCGGCGAGCTCAACTCGTGCAGCAGCGCCTGATTGACGGCCTCGCGGTCCTTCGATCCGGGCGGCAGCACGATCCCATAGAACTGCGCCTCGACGACGTCGGGAAGCATCCCGAGCCGCCCCCGATAGTCGCGCAGGATCTGGTAGCGCAGAATGGGCGCATCGTGCACGAACGCGTCGATGTCGCCGCGTGCCAGCGCGGCAAGACCGGCGTCCACATCGGCGTAGGCGCTCCTCTGGATGAACTCGTGGCCGAGGTAGTCGTCAGACGGCGACTTAGCCACGACGCCGACGCGGGCGCGCGCCAGGTCCTGGACGCTCGCCACCGGACCCGAGATGCGGTCGACCGTGAACGAGCTGGCGAGCTGCGCGGTGAAGACGGCCGTGAGAATGAGCGCTGCGAACATCCACACGACGCCGATGACGCGCCCCAGCGGCGTGATCGGCACCTTGTCGCCGTAGCCGACCGTCGTCATCGTCACCGCCGCCCACCAGAAGCCCTCGCCGATGCCGGAGACGGGGGCCTTGGCGAAGTGGCCCGGGTTCTTGTGGCGCTCGACCACCCAGATGATGGCGCCGGTGGCGAACAGCAACGCCAGAAGCGTGCCGAGCGTCGCCAGAAACGGGCCGGAGGTGAGCGCGCGAAAGACGTCGAGGATGCCGGAGCCGCGCTCCTTCGACACCGCGATTCCCAGCCCCGAGCGATAGAACGGATGCGAGAAGTCGACGGTCTGCTCGCGCTCGGCGGTGATGGTCACGGCGGCGACGCCGGCGTCGATCTCGCCTCGTGCCGCGGCATCGATCAGAGCTTGCGTGGATTTGTAAGACTTGACGGTGAACGCGCGGCCGAGCTCCTTCGCCATCGCCTGCCACAGATCGAGCCCGAGCCCCGTCCAGGCGCCGTTCTCCGCCTGCATGGCGAACGGCGGGGCCGGTTTGGTGCCGACGGTCATGGGCTTTTCCGCGGCCTCCTGCGCGAGGGCGGGGAAAGCGGCAACCGCGATGAGAACGGCGAGTGAGACGACGCGCGAACGCCGGGTACGAGCAAAGATCACGAGATCGTCCTGATTGGCGCGGAGATTGCCTGCTGAGCGCATTGAGCCTAGCGGATCACCGGCGCTGCATGCAAACGCAGTCCGGGCGCTGCCTTAACGCTTGCCGGCCATCCCTGCCCACCTGCGCGCGAACGGGGGAAACAAGCGGCGGCGTTGCCGCCTCGGATGCAGCCATGAATGAGGAGCGCCATGCCCCACAACGACCCCGAAGCCATCGCCCGCGCGTCCTACCAGGCCTACGTCGACAACGACCGGGCCGCGCTGGAAAAGCTGATCGCTTTAGACTTCCGCTTTACCAGCCCGCTCGACAACGCGCTCGACCGCGCCACCTTTTTCGCGCGCTGCTGGCCCAACGCCGAACACATCACCGGCTTCACGTTCGTGCGCATCGCCGCGGTCGGCGACACGGTGTTCGTCACCTACTTGGGCGAAACCCGCAGCGGCAAAAGGTTCCGCAACACCGAGGTGCTGACCGTCCGCGACGGCAAGATCACGAGCGCCGAAGTGTACTTCGGCTGGAACGTGCCGCACGACGCGCCGGAGGGCGGGTTCGTCACGCCGGGCTCGCCGGCGTGACGACGGCGCGGAGCACGTTCCCGTGCTTCGCGCCCGTAACGTCAAAGTCAGTCGCCGATGTAGATGCCGACACTCGGCCCGTAGCCGTAGCCGTAGTCATAGTCGCCGCCGTAGTAGGCCCCACCGTAATACGGCGCGTACCCATAGCTCGGGCCATAACCGCCATAGCCGTAATCGTCGTTGCTGCCGTAGCGGCGCAGATTATCGCGATCCTGACGGGTCAGGTAGGCGCCCTGGCGCTCCTTGGCGCGCGCGCCTTCGACGGCGCCGATCGAGGAATCCGCCTGCGCTGTTGCGGGCGCCAACGCAAAAGCCATCGCCGCGGCGGCGATCGCGCATGTCCATTTCATCGCATGCCTCCTTTGCTCGAGCGCAAACGGGCGCGCGGCCCGCCGGCGCGGAAGTCTACGTCGTAAACGCCGGGCTTCGAAGAGCGTTCCCAGCGGCCGCCCCGCAAATAAACAGCGGAACACCCCTGCCCCGCGCTGGCAAACCGCCGCGATTGCTGACAAACTGGCCTCAGCACAGCATCCGGGCGTTTGGAGAACCACATGCCCGCGGCGAGCTTTACAGTTATTGGCGGAACTGGCTTTCTGGGGCGACGCGTCGTCTCCCGGCTGCTGGCGCATGGCTTCGCCGTGCGTTCGGTGTCGCGACACCCTGAGCGGGTGCGCGGGCGCGATTCTGCGATGCTGGCCCACGTCTACGGCGACATCCACGACGAGGAGTCGATTGCCGTCGTGCTGAGGGGCGTGCAAGGCGCGGTCAATGCCGTCAGCCTCTACGCCGAACGTGGGAACGAGACGTTCCACGCCGCGCATGTGGTGGGGGCCGCGCGCGTGGCCCGCGTGGCGGGGCGCGTCGGCGTCGAGCATTTCGTGCACATCTCCGGCATCGGCGCCGATCCCAAATCGAGCTCGCTCTATATCGCTAAGCGCGGGGAAGGCGAGGGTGCCGTCAAGTCGATCCTCCCGGATGCTTTCATCCTGCGCTCTGCAGTCATGTTCGGTCCCGATGACGCATTCCTGAATACGATCGTGCGGCTTTTGCGCGTGCTGCCGGTCTATCCAATGTTTGGACGTGGTGACACGCGCTTGCAGCCGGCCTTCGTCGAGGATGTCGGCGAGGCCGTGGCGCGTGTGCTCGAGCGCGGTGACGGTCGCCGCGACCACGCCTACGAGTTGGGCGGCCCCCGCACGTACACGTACCGGGAGCTGCTGCAAACGATCGCCGAGCGCCTCAACAAGCGGCCCATCTTGCTCCCCTGCCCTTTTGGGTATGGCGCGCTCTAGCGCGCGCCACCGAGGGGCTGCCAAAACCACCTCTGGCTCGCAATCAGGTGGAGCTCATGGAGATCGATACCGTCGCGGCACCTGGCATGCCCGGCTTTGAGTCCCTCGGCATAACCCCCCAGGACATGGGCTCCACACTCGATGAGATCGTGGCCGGATCCGTTGGTCATCGCGCGTAGGATGGGTCACTCGCTGAGCGGCTTGCGTGCCCCGCACCACCTCTTGTATTGAGCCGGTCGGTTCCTCAGCCACCAACGGAGAAACGTCCATGCCCATGATGTCGGATGCGCGCCGCAGGAAGATCCAAGCCAAGCAGCGCAAAGCGGAGAATGCCAGGAAGCGCGCCGCCAAGGCCGCGAAGCGCGCGCGCAACGCCAAACCCGCCCGAGCCCGCTAAAGCGGTGCGGGACCGCGAGCTATTGGGGCGGTGCGTGGAGGCGCGTACGCGGCGGGCGGCAGCTCTGTCTGTCGCGCTCCTGCTCACGCTGCCGTGGCTCGCTCCGGCCTTCATCGCTGCTGCGCAGGCGCGGCCCGCCGCGCTCACCAAAGAGCAAGCGCAGGCGCTCGCCGCCTACGACAAGGCGCTTGAGGACTTCAAGGAGATCCTCGCCAAGCGCCGCGCGCAGATCACGATGGGGCAAAAGCTGCCGAGCCGGCCGGGGCAGGCGCTTTACCTCGCGCGCACCCAGGTGATGAGCACGTATAAGGACCTCACCGACGCGATGCCGTCGCGCATCGGCCGGCCCAACAAGTACGGCATTCCGCCCGCCTACTTCGACGCCGACATCGAGCCGCTCATCGCCGAGTACGGTGCGATCTCTCGCATGTTGCAGGCGCCGCCCGACTATGCGCAGGACTCAAAGACCCCCTTCAAGGACATCGTCGACCTCGGCAGGACAATCGCGCGCGCCAAGGGACTGGACGCAAAAACCGCCGACGCGGCGGGCCTGATCAGCCTCGGGCTGTTCTTTGCCGAGACCAACGGCATTCAGAACATCGGCAACGGGCGCTCCACCAAGTACAAGGGCAGCCTGCAGACGGGCGTGTCGGAGGACCGCAAGGGCCGCAGGAAGTGGGCGGCGATCAAGCCGAGGATCGCGGCGCTCGATCCGGCGCTCGCCGCCCGCGACGACACGGAAGAGGCACGCGTCGGCAAGCACGACCAGCGGTTCAATCACTGGACCGGCGTGCGCAACGGCCTGATGAACGCGCACGCCGAGCTGTTTGCGCAAATCCCGGCGATTGCCAAGGCGCTCCCCGATCAGATCGATCAGATGAAGTTGTTCGAGCTCATCCAGATCATCCCCACGCCGACGCGGTCCGCGCTCAACTCGGGCAACATCGAGACCTATCGCATCTCGAGCCCGAGGATCATGGGCTATTTGCGCAACAACAGCGTCTTCACCTTCGGCAAGAAGGATCGGGCGAAGAGATCCGCAACCTTCCGCGAGATCCTCGACGCGATGTGGCTGTTCAACGACAAGTTCGAGCGCGCGCGGGCCAAGTTCGACGAGATAAAAGCGCAGGGGCGCGGCGCGCTCCGGCAATAAAGCCGATACCCGCTCATGTCCCGAGGAACGCTTCCGTCACCTGCACGAGCACATCGGGGTGCGTCCAGATGAGCGCGGCTCATTG
>CAYUBZ010000210.1:0-4581 GCA_964443205.1 uncultured Hyphomicrobium sp.
TTAATTGGCGCACCGGGGAAGATTCGAACTCCCGACCCCCAGATTCGTAGTCTGGTGCTCTATCCAGCTGAGCTACCGGTGCTTGTCTGCGATGGATGCTTGGCCTCGCAGTGGGCTCGACGCAGGTGCAGGACTCAAAAGGGGCGCCGAAGCTCGCCACTACTAATGGCTCGGGCGCGGGCGCGCAAGGGCCTTGGACCCCTCCTATTCCGTGTCATCCGTCCGTACCGGACCCCGCGCAGGAGTCGGTGGACTTTCCAGCGTTTGGTACCCGCCGCGGTCGGGAATCTCGAACAGGAAGGCGGCGCCTTCTTTGCTGTCGCGCAGCTGCAGATGGCCGCCGTGAACGGCGACGATCTCCGCCGCAATGGCGAGCCCGAGCCCCGTTCCGCCCTTGCGCTGCGAGCCGGTGAAGGCCTCGAACAGGTGCTCGCGGGCCTTTGGCGGCACGCCGGGGCCGTTGTCGCACACCTCCACCAGCACGCGGCGCCCATCCCGCCACGCCTTGATGCCGATCTCGCCGCCCGGTGCACCGTTGCGCTGGCCTTCGATGGCCTCAATCGCGTTGCGCACGAGGTTGCTCACGATGCGGAACAGATGCTCGCGGTCGGCATCGATGCGCAGGGTGTCGTCGATGTCGAGCACCCAATCGATCGCGCCCTCGCGCGGCAGGCCGAGCGCATCGCCCACCTCCTCGACCAGAGGCTTCAGGCGCAACAGCTCACGGCGCGGCGCCGCCTCCTCGGCGCGCCCGAAGCGCAGCGTGTCGTTGCAGAAATTGATGGCGCGGTCGAGCGAGGCGATGAGCTTGGGCGCAAAGCGCTGCACGGTGGCGTCGGGAATGGCGGTCAGCCGGTCCGACAACAGCTGCGCGTTGGCCAGCATGCCGCGCAGGTCGTGATTGATCTTGCTCACCGCCAGTCCGAGCTGGGCCAGCCTGGTCTTTTGCAGCAGCACGCCGGAGAGCTGGCGCTGCATCTCGGAGAGCTCATGCTCGGCCGTGCCGATCTCGTCCCGGCGCCCGGAGGGGACGATGATGCTCGAGGGATCCTCGGGGTCCTGGCGGAAATGCACCATGTTGCGGGTGATGCGCAGCATCGGCCGCACCAGGAGCCGGCTCAACGCAAAGTAGACGAGCGCGGCCGTTGCCAACGAGATCAGAATTGAGACCCACAGTATGCTCATGGCATAGGCGTACATCGCCGCCTTCAGCGGTGCCTCGGGCATGACGATCTCGACGAGATCGTCGGGATCGTCTCCGATGCTGCCGAGCACCCGGATGGTGCGTCCTTGCGGCGCGAAAAACACCGCGACGGCATCCCCGATCTGCTCCAGGCGCAACGCGACGCCGTCCCAGAATCCCTGCGGGCGCTGGCGCAGATCGTAATGGGCATCGATGGTCATTTGCGGATCGACGGGCAGCACGAGACGGCGCACGCCATGGCGGCGCGACGCGATCGCCTTCACCTGGGCGGTGCGCAGCATCTCGGCGCGCAGACCGGAAGGAACGTCGCCGCCGGGAAAGCCCTCCGCCGCCAAGGTGGCGAGCTGGGCGGCCGTCAGCCGCTCGTCGAGCCAGCTCACGCGGAAGTTCGAGACCGACGGCAGGAAGATGAGGATTTCCGCCAGCATGACGAACGCCGCCGTCAGCAGCAGGAGCTTGGACGGCAGGCCGAGATCGCGCCATCGCCACTGCGACGCCTTGGCCCACTCGGGAAGGCGGACGCGGTTGATGGCCGCCGGTAGATTGTGCCACGCTTCGTTTTTGATGCGGCGGAGCACGCGTTTCCTCTCGCTGCCGGCCCTAGTGGTACTGTTTTTGTGGCCAGGCCCGCATCCGGATTTGCGAAACTGAGCCATACGAGACTTTTGGACTTGCCAGTATCCTTCCGACTTCGAAGCTCGCCAATCGCCTTCCGCGGAACGTGGCAAACTTCAATGTCGGAACACTAGCCGAATTTGGCAAGGAAGCCGATCACCCAGCGCACCAGCGAATTGCTGGGCGCCGTCGCATAATAGCGATAGGCGACGCGTTTGTTTATCTCGCTGAGCGTCGGATAGGGCGAAATCCAGCCGATCATCGCCTTGATCTTCATTTTCTGGGAGATCGCCAGCGCCCACATCCCGATCAGCTCGCCGGCCTCGGCTCCGACGATGGTCGCGCCGAGGATCGTGCCGTTCCGGGCTGTGACGACCTTGATGTGGCCGACGGTCTCACGTTCGGCCTGGGCGCGGTCGTTCTCATGGTAGGGCCAGCGCAGCACGTTGATCTTGCCCGCCGCCTTTTTGGCCGCGGCCTCGCTGAGGCCCACGTGCGCCAGCTCGGGCTCGGTAAACGTGACCCACGGCACGGTTCTGGTATCGGCCTTGGCGGGGAGGCGAAACAAGATGCGGCGGATGACGATGCCCGCGTGATAGTTGGCGACATGGGTGAACTGCAGACCGCCGGCGACATCGCCAATGGCGAATACGCGCCGGTTGGACGTTTTCAAGCCGGCGTTGACCTTGATTCCCTTGTTGTCATAGCGGATGCCGGCCGCCTCCAAGCCGAGATCGGAGGTCGTCGGCTTGCGGCCCACCGCGATCAGCAGGTGGGTGCCCTCGATGACGTCTTTGCGATCGCCCGAAACGACGTGGACGCGCACGTTGCCCGAGCCGCCTTCGACGCGCTCCGCCTTGGTGTTCTCGAGCACGCTCACCCCTTCTTGAGCGAGCTGCTCGAGCACGACCTTGGTGAGCTCGGGATCATCCTTGCCGAGGGCCTTCAGCGCCTCCAGCACCGTGACCCGCGAGCCCAGCCGGCTGTGCGCCTGCGCCAGCTCCAGGCCGATGGGGCCGCCTCCGATGATCACCAGATGAGGCAGGTGCTCCTGATTGTCGAAGATCGTCTCGTTGGTGAGATAGGGCACGTTGTCGAGCCCCGGGATGGGCGGCACCAGCGGCGTGGATCCGGTTGCAATGACGAAGCGGCGGGCCTTTATGCGGTGCTCGCCGGCAACGACCGTCCTCTTGTCGATGAAGCGGGCGGCCGCGAGAATGACGCGCACGCCCAGGCCTGTGAAGCGCTCGACCGAATCGTTGGGCGCGATCGCCGCAATGACGCCGTGCACGTGATCGTGCACGGCACGCGGGTCGATCTGGGGGGCGATATCCGCAATGCCAAACTTGGATGCTGTGCGCATGGCGTGCGCACGCTTGCCCGCAGCAAGCAGCGCCTTCGAAGGCACGCATCCGTAGTTCAGGCAGTCGCCGCCCATCTTGTGGCGCTCGATCAGCACGACCTTGCGCCCGAACGCTGCCGCAGCCGCGGCCACCGAGAGACCGCCGGAGCCGGCCCCGATCACGCAAATGTCGGCGGTGATGGTCTCGCTCTCGGCTCCCGAGGCGCCCCGTTGCGCGGCTGCATTTGGGCTAGTTGCTTGCATTGCGTTGGCTCCACCATTTGTAGATGACCGGAATCAGAGCGACGAGACCGAGAAGGGCGAAGGCGGCGAGCAACTGCGGGGTGACGAGCGCGCTCGTATCGATCGTGTAGGGACAGGCAGCCTCCGGATCGACCGGCTGCTTGGCAAGGCAGGCGGCGTAGATCCTATTTTGCGCTTCGACCACGCTGCCGAGCCCAGCCCCGGCAACGGAAAAGGCGATCGTACCGGGAATGATGCCGATGGCCGTGCCGATCACGTAGGTCTGCAAGGGAACGCCCAGTAGCGCCGGCGCCAGGTTGACGAGCCAGAAGGGAAACACGGGCACGAGCCGGAGGAACAGGAGATAGCTCAGAGCATTCTCCTTGAAACCGTCGCGCAGCTTAGCCAGCCAAGGGCCGGCCTTGGCGGCCAGCGCCTCCCCGAGCGACGACTTGGCGATAAGAAAGATGATTGTCGCACCGGCTGTGGCCCCGACGACGGTGGCCAGCGCCCCCACGAGCCAGCCGAAGAGCAGGCCGCCCGTCACCGTCATCACGAGACCGCCGGGAAGCGACAGCGCCACGACCGCCACATAGACGAGAATGTAGATCAGAAGCGCGGCGGCTAGGTTGGCCCTGATGAAGGCCTTTAGCATGTCGTAGTTGGTGCCGATCGTCTGGAAGGTCAGATACCGCTGCCAGCCCATGGCAAACACGAGCCCCATGAGCAGCACGATGGCAACAAGCGGCGCCCAGCGGCGCCACGTCCCGCGGCGAGGCGGGTCATTGCGATCAGCCCCGGTCATCGCGCCGCTCCTGACTGCCGGATGACGGCGTTCGAGCGGCGCGGACGGCCGCAAGCCCCAGCGTTGAACGGTGGACTTCATATGTGCAGCGACGAGCGCCCGATGGCGGCCGGAATGCCGACGATCGTCCTGGTTTGCCATTTCCGCGGGAAAGACACACCCGGCTTTTGCCCGGCGGGCGGAGATTTGCGGGGAAATACCGCTCGTTGACTTGCATCAAACCACCCCGTATAAGCGCCGGCAATCCTCAAGACATGGGCCTGCTGCCGACGGCGACCGTGACGCTCGACAAGTCCTTATTCGCGGCCGGCAATGGAGTTGTAACGTGAAGCGCACTTATCAACCGAGCCGGCTCGTCCGCAAGCGCCGTCA